>JANNEK010000047.1:0-33677 GCA_031378605.1 Chitinophagaceae bacterium
GGGAACGTAAACGGTTTGGAGCCTTGTCCAAACGCAGAGGAGTAATCGCTTCTTACACCACCTGAAATACCAGCAAAGTCGCCATAGTCAAATCGCTGTGTTGCTACGAATCCATAAGTAATAAAAGGTTCAGTATAGTCTTGAAAAATTTTATAGGTTGTTGCCTGGCTGGCAGTAAAAGGAGAATAGGTTGGTACTCCTAATCCGTAAGACCCAAAAGCTTTATATTTATTATTTCTATAATCAAAAGCTCCCTGGGTAGTAGCGATGATTGGAATTTTAATATGAAAATCTTTTTCAAAATCAAATCGAACCGTAGCGGTTGTAATAAAATTTTGAAAAATCGTTTTATAACGGTAGTCGCTAATTTCCCCGGTATTGTCGGGGTTATTAAATGAAACATAGTGATCCGTTGCAATGGCGCTTAGATCTTCCGACTGGTTCAATACTTTTTTCGTATAGTCTTCTGTCCGGTAATTCAAACCATATTTCGCATCCAACTCAACAAACCTGTTTAGTTTATAATTCAGATTTAAGCTTTGAACCACGTCAACTTTATTATCAACCGTACCAGAATATTCATTGGTATAATTTGGGTTGTTACCGTTTACACCCGCCGCATTTCCTATAAATACGGTGTGGTGCCCATCGGGCGTTAAAAAATCATAATCTGCAAAAGGGCGAGAATTAAAAATAGGATAAACAAGTCCCTGATTTCCATTAATCGTATTCTTCGTATATACTAGTTGGGTAGTTGAACGGAACTTTAGATTTTTTGCAACCTCAAAACCAATATTAGAAATGAAATTAGAACGATCGTTATAACCCATTTTTCTGAAATTACTTTCTTGCCTGTTGTTCGAGGCAGAGATAGAGAAATCAAGTTTTTCTTTACCGCCAGAAATGGTAACTGAATTATTATAGACATTGGCAGGAACAAAAAATTGATTAAAGTGATCGTAATACTTTAAGTTTTTATCATAAGCCTTGTTGGTTTGATTGTTTGGATTCAAAGCATCCCATATAAGGTTAGAGTTTAAAACACCGGTTGCAGGATTATATGCCAGCGGACTGCCGTTACCACCAATAACTTCATTGTTGGCATTGGTATTAAAGGCATGTGTTTTTGCTTTTCCCAATCCACCAATATTGAGGTAAGTATTTTGAGTGATGCTTGAAGAAATATCAATATTCAGTTGACCTGCTTTTCCTTTTTTAGAGAATAACTGAATAACTCCATTGGCACCTTGTGCACCATAAATAGTTGCTGCTGCGGCACCCTGGATTACTTCTACTCTTTCTATCCCGGCAAGATCAATTGAATTGATATCTGTTGCTGCCAATTGAAGGCCATCCAAAAGAATCATTGGATTGGTACTTCCCTGGAGTGTATTGATCCCTCTCAAAAGAATTCGCGCCTGTGAACCTGGTACACCGCTAATACTACTGATTTGTGCTCCGGCAATTTTACCTACCAGTGCCTGATCAATAGAAGCTGTTCCACCTTGAGGTAATTTATCAGAAGTAACTGCTTCAACAGAAATGGCCAGTTTCTTCTTACTGGTTGCTACTCCCACGCCGGTAATCACTACTTCACTTAAAGCTTTGGTGTCAACATCAAGCTGAATCGTTAGGCTGGTGCCAATACTTGCTTTAACTGATTTTTCAGCATATCCAATGCTGGAAATATCGAGTGTTACCTCATCTTTTGTAGTCTTGAGAGAGAATGTACCGTCGGCTTTGGTTGTGGTTGCACCGCCACCTTTAATTCTGATAGTAGCTCCAGGAATAGGGGAGCCGTCTTTTGAATCGGTAATTTTGCCAGTAATTTCCTTCGTTTGGGCGAACAGCAAATTGCACATAAAAATGCAGATGCTCGCAAAAAGCAGCAGAAGTTTTCTCATGTTGTTGGTTGTTTAAATTAGAATTTTTATAAAACTATGTTAATTTTCATAGCTTTCGTTTAAGTATGACAAATAATGAAATGCATATGCTGCATACTAATTTATGATAAAACTCATTTACTCCTTTACCATTAATATTACTAATAGAACAAAAAGGGTATCTATATCGTGAACAATCGTTTGATATAAATTTTTAGCTCCTTTTCAATAAGATGGATTCAGCAGGTGAAAAAATGATTTTCTTTAAACAATAGTTATCCTAAAGAATTGAAATTGACAGTCGTTGCTATTGATAAAAATCAGTATTCTTACAAATTCAACCTTATAAACTTAATAAGATAGTTTATTGATAATCGAGTCTTTTCTTTGAAACTCCTGGGGGTTGGTCAATGATAGATTATTTAATTACCAGATAAAAACTGGTTAGCAGAGCAACTGTATAAAAAAACTTTTAATAATTATACCTAAAATTTTAATTCTGCGGGTAAATATTTTTCTATGAGTGCTTCATAATAAGGCTTTAATTCAGTCCAGTTTGGAGGAGTAGGATTTTTTGAATAAAGATCATAAGGATTAAACAATTCAACCCATTTAAGCATCTTGCGATCATGCTCATCAAGTAAATGATCGTAAGCTCCTTCCCGGTGCCATGCATAAAACGAATGATACCGTAACATATACAATCCTTCTTCAGGCATGCGTTCTTTTACCATATGGTATACATATTCATCATGCCCCCAACTCATCGTTACATTTCTTAAACCACAGTTTTGTTCATAAACACCCAATTTAGTATTATACAATTCGTTTTTATAGTCAGGATTCTCACTAAAAAATTCCGGGTAAACTATTTTATCAGAATACGCGCATCCAACAGGGAACGTATCTCCAACAACGGCCCACTGTGGTTCGCCAAAAAGGCAAAGAACTTTTCCCATATCGTGAATTAAACCTACCATAACCATCCAGTCGGGGTGACCATCTCTCCGAATAGCTTCGGATGTTTGCAATAAATGTTGAAACTGATCCAGGTCGGTATCGGGATCCGAATCATCTACTAATTGATTCAAAAATTGAAAAGCATCCCAAACAGGCATCTGCTTTTTATCAAATTTCAGGAAGTTGATTCTTTTTTGAGATACAAAATCATAGGTTTGATAAGTATGATTCAGTTTGTAAAATTCACGTACACTATCGCGGGCAGGAGCTTCATAATTGCGAAAATCTTCTTTCGTTTTATTTTGAGCAACCTGTTCGGGATCGGGGTATCGAATCAATAAATCTTCTTCCCATTCGTCCAAAGATTTCAATGGATTGGATGGCGGCAGGTAATCTGGAGTATTCATTAATTATAAACGTTTGAATTTATAATAAAACAATCAACTTAAAATTAGTGATTTTTTTTGAACTGTTTTTGCAATAGCTAACATATATTTTCTCAATCGTTTTCCAAATAAACTTCTCTCTTCCGGCTCTAACAATTAAAGTATTGGCAAAGGAGCTTAATCTATCAGCGCATGTAACGAACTTTCACTAAATATTCCCGGTCAGGTTAAGTTGATAAGTTTTTCGAACCTTCCATCAGCAGTATTATTAAATCCTTTAATTTCTACTATTACCCAACCCGTTTTTGAAATGGGTAATCGCGCTGCCGAATCTCTATTCACCGAATTAAAGTGAAAGAAAGTTGACAATAAAAATGAAACTTTAATTATCCCTTCTTTGTTAGGGACTGTCTAAAAATGATTTTATATTTTTTTGTATAGCCGCAGATTCGCAGATGTAGTACGGATAAATTATCCTAGTTGAGGTTTTTTTAATCTGCGAATCTGCTGCTTATATTATTAGAAGTATGAATTTTAGACAGGTTCTTAGAAATAAGAAGTTCAACTTCTATAAGCTAAAATTTCTAATCGATGATAGCCTTTTCTCCCGGACTTATTATTGTTAAAAAAAAGTTGGTACTATTTTCTTGAAAAATTTTTTCATCTTTTCTTATTTTTTGCCAACCCTTTAACAAATAAGTGGCGTAATACTTGCGTTAATAAGAAACCCCGCAAACTTTTACAAACTGTAGTTAGATTAAGAATCCATTATCCAAAGGCCTCTCACTTCAATTTATTTAATTTAAAAACGTACAAATGAGAAAACTCCTTTTCGCATTTTTTTGCATTCCCTTTATTTCAGTTGCTCAACCATTTCATATTACAGCCTGGGGCGGCTTTGCGGGTTACCAGGGAGACCTTGAAAGCAAAAGAATAAAAATTAATCAAACCGATGTTGCATTTGGTCTTGGTATGAAATATGATCTAACAAATCATTTATCCGTGCGAACCGGTTTCAATTATGGGAAAATAAAGGCCGATGATAAGGGGAATGAACCTATCCTTCAGGCCAGAAACCTTAGTTTTCAATCTAAAATAATTGAAGGAAATCTAATGCTTGAGTATTCACTTCTTAATTCTTCCAAGAGCCTGTTTACACCCTATGTTTTTGCCGGAATAGGCATTTTTCATTTTAATCCTTATTCGTACGATACTTTGGGAAACAAAATTTTTCTTAAACCATTGAGTACTGAGGGCCAGGGCCTCTCTCAGTATCCTGATCGTAAACCATACAAACTAACACAATTTGCAATTCCTTTTGGAGGAGGGTTGCGACTGAAGGTGGCAGATAATATCACTATTGGATATGAATTAGGATTGCGAAAACTATTCACCGATTATTTGGATGATGTAAGCACACGATATGTAGATCCGGTTATATTGGCACAGGCAAAAGGAGCAAAAGCGGTTGAGATGGCATTTAGAGGAGGGGAAGTAAAAAATAGTTTGGCTGTTTACCCGGCAGAAGGAAGTATAAGAGGAGGCGCTAAATTCAAAGACTGGTATTATTTTCATGGAATAATTGTTACTATTGGATTAAACACCGGTGGAATAAAGAATGGTAAACGGGGAAGTACAGCCTGTCCAAAAGTTATTTAAATTGGTCATCATTGTTTTTTGGAAGGAGGCTGTCGCAAAAGACAAATAAAATCTCGCAAAGGCGCTACGACGCAAAGAAGAAATATTGGAGATCAGGCGTTGCGACTTTACGAGAAAAACATATTTAAAATATTTTTGACATCCTCTTTTTTTCGGCGTACCATAATTTTTATGCATAACTAAAACAAGTTGCCATCCGTTTGTGTTTTACTTTTGATTAATCAATTCAGAAGAATTATGGCATACCGGAATCAGCAGCATTTTATAGATGTATTGGAAAAGGAAGGAGAATTAATTCGAATTAAAGCGTATGTAAATCCTAAACTTGAAATAGCAGAAATTACCGACCGCATCAGTAAAACATCAGGCGGAGGCAAGGCCTTATTATTTGAAAACACTGGCTATGATTTTCCGGTACTCATGAATGCCTATGGAAGTGAGCGTCGCATGTGCCTGGCACTGGGTGTTGAGAAACTTGATGATATTGCCCGTGAAATTGAAGGATTGTTTAAAATGCTTTCTTCGCCCAAAGAAAATTTATTAGATAAATTAAAGTTATTACCAAAGCTGGGGCAGTTTGCAAGTTGGATGCCTAAGGTAAAAAGTGGAAAAGGGCTTTGCCAGGAAGTCATAATTACAGAAAACCCGGATATCACAAAACTTCCAGTAATAACCTGCTGGCCCAAAGATGGTGGTCCGTTTGTAACCCTGCCGGTAATTCACACAAAAGATCCCAATAATCATATACGCAATGTAGGCATGTACCGTATGCAGGTTTTTGGCCCGGCATTAACGGGTATGCATTGGCACAAACATAAAGTGAGCGCCAAGCATTTTTCGGAGTATAAAAAACTTGGTAAGCGTATGCCCGTTGCTGTGGTACTGGGTGGAGATCCGGTGTATGCTTATTCAGCTACTGCCCCGTTGCCGGAAAACGTTGATGAGTATATGCTGGCTGGTTTCCTGCGAAAGAAAAAAGTAGAATTGGTAAAATGTATTACTCAGCCGGAAATTGAAGTGCCGGCCGACGCAGATTTTGTAATTGAAGGATTTGTTGATCCTATGGACGAACTTATTTGGGAAGGCCCTTTTGGAGATCATACAGGTTATTATTCGCTCCCCGATTTTTATCCACGGTTTCATATAACCGCTATTACCCATAAAAAGAATGCAGTATACCCCGCAACCATTGTTGGTATTCCGCCACAGGAAGATGCCTGGTTAGGAAAAGCAACAGAGCGAATATTTTTAGCGCCTATAAAAATGACAATGGTTCCTGAAATAACAGATATGGATATGCCAATTGAAGGGGTTTTTCATAATCTCGTAATCACTCAAATAAATAAAGAATATGCCGGGCAGGGACAAAAAGTAATGAATGCAATGTGGGGCGCGGGCCAAATGATGTTTAATAAGATATTGGTATTAGCAGATCAATCGGTGAAGATCCAGGATTATAAGTTACTTGCACAACATGTATTCAAAAATCTTAACCCCGCCACAGATATTAATTTTTCGCAGGGCCCCATGGATGTATTGGATCATAGTTGCAGCAAAATGGGTTTTGGTGGAAAAATGTGTATTGATGGAACCATCAAATTTGAAGAAGAGCGTGATGAAAATTATTTATCGGAAATAGCTACAACTAATTTAGATAGTGCTATTTTAAAAGAGCGTTTTGTTGAAATTCATAGCATGAATACTTCTTTGTTGAAATGGCAAATTCCCTGTATTCTGATATCAATACAAAAAAATCGGAAAGGTCATGTAAGAGAACTACACGATCAACTGATGGCTATGAAGGAACTGGAAGGAATAAAAATGATATTGTATGTTGAGCATACTGTCGACGCCAATGATTTGCCCGTTGCTTTATGGCGCTTTTGTAATAATCTTGATCCCAAACGGGATAGCGTATTAAATCAAAAAACTTCTTTCAATAATCCAGAAAAAAATATTTCCTGTATGGGCTTTGATGGAACTATTAAAACAAAAGAGCTCGATAACTTTTACCGCGACTGGCCGAATATTATTGTTGCAGCCGATGAGACTATTGCTTTTATTGATGCAAAATGGAATGAGTTAGGATTGGGAAATTTTGTATCGTCTCCTTCACTCAAATTTAAGGGGCAGATTTATGGCGAGGAAGCTGTTGTTGGATAGAGTTATGGCGCTGCTCTAATATCGTATTGAAGCAAACGCTAGTACCTCATCAGTGTTCTTTATTACGTTGATGCCTGGTTGAATATCAGTATTACTGCTACAAGAATAACCTGCACAGGAGATTTTTTTGTTTGGAAAATAATTCAATAATTGTTTTATGTAGTTGTTGAGACTAGTGTGGGTGAGGTTAGTGATCAATACAAAAAAAAGTTCAGTAACGTCCTGCTTCGAACAATATTCAAGTAGTGTGTTAATTTCAATTGATTTTCCCATATAGGTATGCGGTATATTATTCTTCTTTAGCAGAAATTTCATAAATAATAGCGGCATTTCGTGGTATTCGCCAACTGGTGTAAATAATAAAACTCTTCTTTTTGTTTGCGGGTGTGTGTTAAATGGAAGTTTATCGGTTTCTGAAATAATTTTTTGGGTTATGATAGAACTGGCAAAATGTTCCTGGGCAGGCATTGCGTGGCCCGTTAACCATAGCATGCCTATTTTTTTTAAAAAAGGAAAGATAATTTCCATTACAGCGGTTTCCATTCCCGTGTGAGTAATGGCTTCATTTACTACAGCAACAAAGCCAATTGGGTCCATATCAATACTTGTTTCAATTAATCGGGTAATGTAGACTTCGAATTTATCTGAATTGTCCGAAAGGCTTAACGCACTGAGCCTTATTTCTTCTTTCGAAAGCTTTGAAATATGAGATATCTTTTTGCCTTTTTTATATAAAAGGGCAATATGAAGTATTTGTTTCAGATCATCCCCATCATAAAAACGATGCCGGCTTTCTCTACGTTTGCCAATACACAAACCATGTCTTTGTTCCCAAATTCGAAGTGTATGGGCTTTAATTTGAGTCAGGTTTTCAATATCCCCAATGCTAAATAAATTCATCCGGTTGTAATAAAAATTGAAAATGTTCAACAAATATAGTTTCCAGGTAGCAAATTTGGTAATAAGCTACCTAAACAGAAAATCAGTTATTACAAATACTTTAGAATCGCCCGGTGTTCATCCCGAATATTATGGTATTTTTGCCGCAATTTTTTAAAAAGAAATAAATGTCACAAAACGAGCTTTTTACGGTTGTACTGATTTCATTGCTACTAGTGATATTGCCAGCCCCGGGATTGTACGGTATGTTTCGAAAGGCAGGGGTTCTTGGTTGGAAAGCATTAATTCCTTTTTATAACACCTGGGTAATGCAGGAAATTTCCGGCCGACCAAAGCATTGGGTGTTTTGGCAGCTAATACCTATAGCCGGTTGGTTCATTACGCTTGGGATCATCATCGAGTTTGTAAAGCCATTTGGGAAATTTAAGTTTTATGAGCACGCGCTCGCTTCTCTAGCCGGCGTTGCCTATTTGCCCTATATTGGATTTAATAAGAAAGATAAATTTCTCGGCCTTGAAGTAGTTAAAAAACATAAAAAAACAGCCGCCCGCGAATGGATTGATGCTGGTGTATTTGCTATTGTAGCAGCGACCCTTATCCGAACTTTTGTTTTTGAGGCTTATACCATTCCTACCGGCTCTATGGAAAAAACATTGCTGGTGAACGATTTTCTTTTTGTTAGCAAGTTTAGCTATGGACCCAGAATTCCGAACACTCCTTTGGCGATCCCTTTTGTTCATCATACGTTGCCATTAATAAAATCACAATCCTATTCGGAATTAATTAAGATTCCTTACACCCGATGGTTTGCCACTCCTGTAAAACGAAATGATGTAGTTGTATTTAACTTCCCTGCAGGCGATACACTTACGGTAGAACAGGATTCAAAAGATCCTTACTACGATATATTGCAACGGGAAGAAGCAGCTCAATATTCAAAACTTAAAGGACAATATAAAACCGAAGCAGAATTGGTTGAAGCAAGCAAGGCAACTGCAAGGAATATTGTTTGGGATACCTATACCATTAAAACAAGGCCCGTTGATAAACGCGAGAACTATATTAAGCGATGTGTAGGAATTCCCGGAGATACCATTGAAGTAAGGAATGGAGTACTGTATATAAGTAATAAACCAGCTTTTGTTCCACCAGCATCTGCCATTGATTACAATGTAAAAACAACGAACAAAATATTAAGTGCAGATGAATTAAAAGAGGAAGGTATATACTTGCCAGAGGGGGATGGATTTTATCCGGTAGCAGATCGTTATATTATTAACCTTACTCCCGCTGAAGTTGAAATAGTGAAGAAGATACCTGGTGTTAATCCGGATATCACAATAAGCGCTGAATCATCTCCTGATCCCCGGATATTTCCCCGCGACGCAAGTATTGTTCAATGGACCGTCGATAATTTTGGCCCTCTGTGGATTCCATCAAAAGGAAGTACCATCCCTTTAAATGCACGTAATATTGCGTTTTATAAAAGAGCTATTCAGGTTTATGAGCACAATATTTGGGAAGAAAAAGGCGGGAAGATTTTTATTAATGGGATTGAATCGCCTGCCTATACATTTAAAATGAATTATTATTGGATGATGGGCGACAATCGCCATCGTTCACAGGATAGCCGTTTTTGGGGATTTGTTCCCGAGGATCATATTGTAGGAGAGGCGGGTATGATCTGGATGAGTTGGGAGGGAGGCCCGCGCTGGAAACGCTTCTTTAACATCATCCATTAATCGCTCTTCATTTCTAATAAACGTAACTTTGAATCCTTTCATGAATTAATGAGAGGATTTTTTTTAAGATAATACAATCATGAATAAAAAAGAATATCATTTTTCATTCGATGAGTATAGTTCGTCAAGTGAATTAACAAATGATGACGCCGCATTGTTAAAAGAGGCAAGATTAATCACCAGTAATGCTTATGCGCCATATTCTAAATTTTTGGTAGGAGCTGTTGCAAGACTTACCAACGGAAAAATTATCGCCGGTACTAATCAGGAAAATGCTTCATATCCTGTAGGGTTATGTGCTGAAAGATCGTTAATGGCCGCAGCAGGCACGCAATTTCCAGGTATTGCCATCGAAACAATGGCGATCAGTTATCAAAATACTACTAACAATGGGCATTACCCGATTTCGCCCTGCGGCATGTGCCGTCAGGCCTTGCAAGAGTTTGAAGAAAGAACCCGGCATCCTATTCGATTAATCCTGGCAGGACTCCAGGGCGCTGTATTCATCATCGAAAAATCAAGTCAGCTTTTACCATTAGCCTTTACCGGCAAGGAGTTAATTAAATGAACATGCAGCTACTATGCCGTGTTAATATTCCTTTAAAAAGATAGCCTTATCCGTTTTTTGGTTTCAGTAACCATAATTTCACGAGTAATATATTTTCAAGCTTATGGCAAATCATTACCTGAAGTTGATTGCTGTTGCGATGCTTCCGCTTTTTCCACTTGAAAATTTTGCACAGCAATTTGAATTTTTACCATCTTTTGATTCAGTTAGTTCCAATAGTTTTTTTTATTTAGCAGGCAAAGTCGGCAACAATAATTTGGTTATAAAGACTAAATCAGGCGATTTACCCGAAGTGCTGGTATGCGATAGTGCCGGAAGATTAATTGAACAAAAAAAGATACCAGTAGTTCAACTTTCCACAAAGACTTCTATGGAATTTACGGTATTCATTCTCAATATATAGTTTCAGGAATTCCAATATTAATGGTAGTACAAATAGGATAGGGCTGGCTGTTATTACCCTGTTGTGATCACATATAAAGACTAAACTTATTTTTTTATCATCGCCAAAATAGGTGTTTCGCCTTTAAGCAAATTTAATATAGAATCATTAGCAATACTATAGGAGGTTACTTCCTTTAAACGTTGGATAAAAATTGATTCTCCTTCGCCGGAACAAAAACGATTTGTGATAGTAATCGGTTCCATAAGTTTTATAGCAAATCCTTCTTTATCGAGCTTTCCTGAAAATGAATTACATCCTGTATGGCCGCTTGCTAATTTTTTTTCCAGATCAAAAACAATTATGGGAATTTTTTTAGGATATAGTTTTTCAAAAGCATTTGAACTTCCCGGAATAGCTTTTAATTGCCATGTTCCCTGCAAAGTGCTAGCGTCTTTCATAGGTATATTGTAAATTGTGTTTTGGGTAGAGGAACTTTTACAGGATAATAAAAAGATGATAACAATCAGTCCGGCACTGTGTAATTTTTTCATTATTATAATTTCTATTTGTGGTTGAATGTTTCTATTGTTGGGTAAAAAAAAGACTTATTAAAATCTATGCACCAAAACGATTTCAAGTAGTCATTTATTAACTCCCCAATATTTTTTCTATTGCTGATAATTCTTCTCCTGTAAAAGATATATTATTCAACGAATCAATATTATCATCCAGTTGTTTTACTGAACTTGCCCCAATTAATACGGTAGTAATTCGTTTATCTTTCAACAACCATGCAATAGCCATTTGTGCCAGTGATTGACCTCGTTTTGCTGCAAGTGAATTCAACTTCTTTACTTTTTCTATTTTCTCGGTAGTAACTTCTGCCGATTGTAAATGCCCATATGCCTTACCAGCTCTTGAATTTTCGGGTATGCCTTTGAGATATTTATTGGTAAGCAAACCTTGCGCAAGTGGTGAAAAAGGTATGCACCCGACCCCGTTTTTCTCCAATAGATCCAATAGTCCGTTTTCTGCCCATCTTTCAAACATCGAATATTTAGGTTGGTGAATGAGGCAGGGCGTACCTAATTGTTTTAAAATTTCAATGGCCTTAGCCGCTTCAGGTGCCTGATAATTGGATATACCCGCATATAGTGCCTTGCCACTTCTAACAGCATAATCAAGTGCCATCATGGTTTCTTCTAACGGAGTATTCGGATCGGGCCTATGCGAATAGAAAATATCAACATAACCGATGCCCATTCTTATTAAACTCTGATTTAGACTTGCGAGTAAATATTTTCTGGAGCCCCATTCACCATAGGGGCCGGGCCACATTAAGTAACCTGCTTTGCTCGAAATAATTAATTCATCACGCAAATGACCGTTAAAATCTTTTTTAACAATAGTTCCGAAATTTGTTTCCGCCGATCCCGGTTCCGGGCCATAGTTATTTGCCAAATCAAAATGAGTAATGCCTCTGTCGAATGCGCGGCGTATCATCGATCTTCCGTTCTTGAAATCATCCACTGATCCAAAGTTATGCCATAAACCTAGGGATATTGCGGGTAGTTGAATGCCACTTTTACCACAACGATTGTATTGCATGGTATCGTACCGGTTCTGTGCTGGAGAATACATGTATTAATGTGAGTTTTGTTATATAAAAAAATTAATAGTCAATAGTGAAGTCAATAATTATTACTAATATACCTATTCTTTAATAAGGATTGCTTAACAAAACGTATTATTGTTGTAAAATGATTTACTCTGGTTTTACTTGTGATCTTGTGTCCTTGTGGTAAAACACTTTGCTAAAATTTTACTTGCAGCCAACAAAACATACTTCAATAAACTTTTAAAGTACATTCGTAAAAATGGTTTTAGTATTCACAATTCACCATTCACAATTCAACATTCCCCCAAAGGTTCACCACGATTCTTCCCATCGTTTTTCCTAGTAAGATACGATCGATGTACGTATTATTTAATTCCTCCAATGAAACTTCTTTTACAATGAAATTAAGTTTGTTTTTGATATTCCATTGGGTAGAGAGCTTATCCCAAATAATTAATTTATTATACATGGGCATTTCTGCCGATCCCACACCAATTAAGCTAATGCCATTTAATATAAAAGGAAATACAGTTGTTTCAAGTTTTGGCGAATCTACCAATCCCGTACTCGCTACCGTACCTTCCAGTTTGCATCCTTTCAATAAAGTGGCTAATGTGTTTCCGCCTACTGTGTCAATAGCACCTGCCCATAAAGGCTTGAGCAGGTTTCGTCCGGAAGTATCATTCACCCATTCTCTTTTTTCAACACGGCTCGCGCCAAGTTGCCTTAGATAATCCCATGAATTTTCTTTTCCAGAGATGGCAATCACCTCGTACCCGGCTGAGGAAAGAATGGCAGTTGCTAAACTACCAACACCACCTGTTGAACCGGTAATTACGATAGGGCCTTTTGCAGGTGATTGCCCCAGCAACTCCATTTTATATAAGGCCGTTGCCGACGTAAAACCGGCCGTACCAATAATCATTAACTCTTTTAACGAATAGCCAGTTGGTTTTTTTACAATCCATGCAGCAGGAACGCGGATAAATTGCCCAAAACCACCACTGGTATTCATACCTAAATCGTAGCCTGTAACCATAACTTCATCACCTACCCGAAAATCTGCATGTAGACTCTCTTCGACAATACCAGCAGCGTCAATACCCGGAGTATGTGGGAACTTCCTGGTAACACCTTTATTACCGGTAGCAGATAATGCATCTTTATAATTTAATGCCGAATACCTCACACGAATCAATACTTCTTCCTGCGGTAAATCGTCAATAGTTCTTTCTTTGATCGCACGCTCAAAACGCCCATCTGCATTTTCTGTAACCAAAATTGCTTTAAACCGCATGCTTTGTTATATTGAATTTAAATGCCAACTATCAATCTACCTCATTCAGTATGCTAAATTCCTTGGACCATTTTTTTCTATCGAACTACTTCCATTTCTTTTCTTTACTCTTTTATTCTCTTTTCTCTTTTAACTCTTTGCATTCTCTCATCTCTTTTGTCCTCTTTTCTCTTTCAACTCTTTGACTTCTCTAAGCTCTCTTTAAATCAAAACAACGTCTGAACCCCATTTGCTTTTTTATTCTCATGTTCCAATAACCATTTCTTTCGCCACAAACCTCCCGAGTAGCCAACCAAATCATTTTTAGAGCCAATCACCCTATGACAGGGAACTACAATGGCAATATGGTTTCTCCCATTGGCAGATGCTGCCGCACGAATTACTTTGGTATCTCCCAGTCTTTTTGATAATTCAAGATAGCTGATGGTTCGTCCGAAATGGATATTCAATAATTCATGCCAAACTTTTTGTTGAAACTCCGTGCCTTCCTGGTTAATGGCAAATTCAAAAATTCTACGGTCTCCATGAAAATATTGAATCAATTCTTCCATTGCCTGTATCGCCAGAGGAGGTAAATTATTTTTTGAGTTTTCAGTAGGAGGCTCTTTACTGGTATCCATAAACTGCAGCTCGCTTATAAAAGTGCTGCTGCCTTTAATTTTTAGTAAACCAACAGGTGAATGATAGTATGATTGAAAAAAATCCATTTATTTTTCTGGTATTCGGGAATCAAAACTAATTATCAGAATTCTTCAGTTAATAACCAAGTACCTTTTTTCTACATCGAACGAAAATTATTTTTCTAACAATACTAAAACAGACGCTCGTACATCAGCCGTCATAGCTCACTACCTTGCCTCTAACCTTTATCATCCAATTCTCCATCCATTTTCCACTTTTCGATCGGGAGCCAATAAAACTACTTCATTTTTGTCGGTGTAAATTCCCAGCACCAGGCATTCGCTAAAAAAGTTGGCGATTTGTTTTGGAGGGAAGTTTACCACTGCAATAACCTGCTTCCCTAAAAGTTCTTCTTTATTATATAAAGTTATTAATTGAGCACTCGATTGCTTAAACCCCAATTCACCAAAATCTATTTTTAATTGATAAGAGGGTTTTTTAGCTTTCGGAAAATCCCTAACTTCCGTTATCGTTCCGGCTCGGATATCAATTTTTGAAAAATCGTCCCACGTTATGGTCATTAAGTAAAATTTTCACTAAATATAAAACAAACACGGTTATGAAACGTACAGCAACAGCAATTTGGAATGGATCAGGAAAAGAAGGAAATGGAAACCTTACAACTCAGAGCAAGGTTCTTAGCAATACATCTTATGATTTTAAATCAAGGTTCGCTGATGGATCTTTCACAAATCCAGAGGAACTTATTGCGGCCGCACATGCTGGATGTTATGCCATGAAATTAAGTTTTGTTTTAGGAGCTGCTGGTTTTACGGCGGAATCGCTGGAAGCCACCGCAACTATTACTTTAGGAGATGGCATTATTACCAATTCTGATATTGTTATAAAGGCAAAAATACCTGGTATTGACGCCGCAAAATTTCAGGAATGTGCCGAAGATGCAAAAACAAATTGCCCAATAAGCAAATCATTGAATGCTGCCATAAGTCTGGAAGCAAGTTTGGTGTAAGCTGAAAGTAGTGAATGGTAAATAATCAATCATGAAAAACTAAGCGTATTGATATTTTCCATTATTCACTATTGACCATTCACAATTCACCATCATTAATTCTAATAGTACCGATATGCCACTTAAAAAAAAGAATTCTATTGATCGACGAAATTTTCTTCGGGACAGCTCTTTAGCGGCTGCAGGATTTTTCATCGTACCCCGGCATGTGTTGGGCAGGGGGTTTATTGCTCCTAGCGACAAGTTAAACATAGCGGGTATTGGTGCGGGTGGGAAAGCGGAAGTAAACCTACCCTATGCATGGAATAAGGGTGCCGAGAATATTGTCGCTCTTTGCGATGTAGATGATCGCATGGCTGTAAAAGCACGTAAGCAATGGCCGAAAGCACCATACTACCGGGATTATCGGGAATTATTGGAAAAGGAAAATAAAAATATTGATGCGGTAATCGTTACCACTCCCGACCATATGCATGCAGTTATTGCATTAGCAGCAATGCAAATGGGAAAACATGTATATGTTGAGAAGCCGCTAACACATGATATTTATGAGGCCCGGATACTTACCCAAGCTGCCCATAAATATAAAGTGGTTACTCAAATGGGTAATCAGGGAAGCAGCGGCGATGATACCCGTAATGTAGAAACATGGATACAGGAAGGTGTGATCGGAGATGTGCATACCGTACATGTATGGACGAATCGCCCAACGTGGCCACAGGGTATTGCGACCCCCAAAGGAAAATTTGAGATACCAAAAGAAGTAGATTGGGATTTGTGGTTAGGTACAGCTCCTTACCGGGAATTTAATCCAACGTACATTCCGGCTATCTGGCGGGGATGGGTAGATTTTGGAACAGGATCCTTAGGTGATATGGGCTGTCATTTTATTGATGTTCCTTTTCGTGCCTTAAAACTCGGATATCCTACGGCGGTAGAATGCAGCGTTACCAGAACTTATACCGGTTTTTTTCAGGAAGTTTTTTATACAGATAGTTACCCGCTTTCTTCTAAAATACATATTCAATTTCCCCAGCGTGATAAAATGATTCCGGTAGAAATGATTTGGTATGATGGAGGCATTACACCCAAGCGGCCACCCGAATTATTACCTGATGAACAATTAGGGGAGTGGGATGGCGGAATATTATTTGAAGGAACAAAAGGTAAAATTATGGCAGGACTATTTGGAAGAAAACCAACCTTACTTCCAACAAAAAGAATGAAAGAAGTAAATTTACCGGCTGCTAAACAAGCCTTAGTTCCCGGTGGCACAGAAGGTCATCAAAATCAATGGACGGCCGCTTGTAAAAAAGGATATGGATCATTTACAAGTTCAAATTTTGATATTGCCGGTCCGCTTACAGAAACTGTTTTAATGGGTAATTTAGCGGTGAGAAGTTTTTTTCATAAACAGGGAAATGATTTTCCGGGTCGAAAGCAATTACTCTGGGACGGGATGAATATGAAGATTACTAATTTTGAACAGGCAAATCAATATGTGAAAAGACAATACCGCGGAAGCTACAAATTGGATTTATAAATAAACATAATCTTAAATAATAACGCACACATGAAAAAAAACAAGCATAGTAACAGATCGAGAAGAGATTTTATTGTTAATAGTTCGATGGCCGCCGCTGGGTTTTTTATTGTACCCCGGCATGTATTGGGTCGTGGCTTTATTGCACCCAGTGATAAATTGAATCTCGCTGGTATCGGTGTTGGAGGAATGGGAGAATCTGGATTAAATGAATTTTCTAAAAGCCCGAAAGTAACGGTTACTGCATTATGTGATGTAAGTGATAAAGCTGCTGCCGGTTCCAGAAAAAAATTCCCGAATGCTCCCTATTACAAAGACTTTCGGGAGATGCTTGATAAAGAAAAAAACAATATTGATGCCTGTTATATTGCCACACCGGATAATACCCATGCTGTAGCAACAATTGCGGCAATGCAGTTGGGCAAACATGTTTATACGCAAAAGCCGTTAACGCATGATATTTATGAAGCCAGGATATTGACAGAAGCAGCAAAAAAATACAAAGTCGTTACCCAAATGGGCAACCAGGGGGGTAGTGGCGATGGCGTTCGCAGAACGCAGGAATTGATAAAGTCGGGAATGATTGGTGATGTTACAAAAGTTGACTGCTGGACTAACCGTCCCGTATGGCCGCAAGGTATACCCACACCGTCAGGCAAATTTGATACTCCTTCTGAATTAAATTGGGATCTATGGATTGGTCCTGCAAAAATGATCGATTACAATCCTGCTTATTTACCTTTTAACTGGCGGGGATGGTGGGCATTTGGTACTGGTGCGCTCGGTGATATGGCCTGTCATATTATGGATCCTGTTTTTCGTTGCCTGCCTATCGACTATCCCACAGACGTAGAAGCAAGTGTAGCTACGTTTTGGAAAGAGATGTGGAACGATTCACAAAACGTAGATAGCTGCCCGGCTTCTTCTATTATTCATTTAACCTATCCGCGTAAAGATAATAAGTCGAAAACAATTAAAGTATCCTGGTATGATGGTGGCTTATTGCCTCAGAAGCCAGATGAGTTACTACCCGAAGAACCATTTGGCAATTGGGATGGTGGTGTTTTGTTTACCGGAACAAAAGGGAAATTATTAGCCGATTGTTATGGAGCCAATCCGAGGTTACTACCAACAACCCGCATGAAAGAAAAATTACCGCCGGAAACAATTAAGAGAGTTCCGGAAGGGCACTATATTCAATGGATAAACGCTTGTATGGAGGGCTACGGCAAAGGGGTAACCAGTTCGCCATTTGAATTCGCGGGGCCATTCACAGAAAGTATTTTAATTGGCAACCTTGCGATTCGTAGTTTCTTTATCAAGAATCCTTCATTAAAAGGATTGGAAGATAAATATCTTGGGCGTAAGCGTTTGTTATGGGATGCAAAGAATATGAAGATTACAAATTTTGATGATGCCAACCAATTTGTTAAACGCGAATATAGAGATGGATACAGTTTAAGTTTGTAATAATTTTTTATTGAAGATAAATTTTAAAAAGTGAGGCGAAGGCTTCACTTTTTTGTTTGAGCATATTGCTTAATTTTTATTAACGGGTACTGCCTTTTGAAATCTTTAAATTCAAATCAATTCAGAAAATTGTATATCGACTGGAATTAAATATATTAAAATATCGTTTAATTTGGAGTAAATAGAATATTCGGGTACCAGTAAAGAAAATATTTAACCATTTTATTTGCTTAGGATTAGGTTTAATATTTTTCAATTATAAAATTATACTCTGCGATTTGTGTTTTGTATGATTTTTTTATTAACATCCTTTTATTCTTACAAATACTAAATAGATATTCTCGATTTTTCTAACGCAATTCTGGTTAATACTAGTTTGAGTAGGTTTAAGCAAAAGCTAAATTTATTATAAAAGAAAATTGCTGATAATAAAATCGTTATGAATACTCTGTTATAATGAAGATTATCCTATATCATTTATTTTTTTCATAGTTGTAAGGAGTATACCTTTCCCATTCCCAGGGAGTAAAACGGTCGCCAATTAGTTTATCTAAAATCTCTTTAAATATTTTTTCTCCATTGGAGCTGTTCGTCATAATGATTATAGAAATTCCTTTTTCGCTAAAATTGATATTATAGTGTTGCCATCCGTCATCATGCCCTTCTTTAAAAAAAGCTTTTCCATAGTTGCTTTTAAGTATTCCCCATCCGAGCCCGTAGGAGAGACGTATCGATTCGTAGGATGTAGTTGTTAATTCCGAAATCGTAGGAAATTGATAGGCTGAATGAATTCGTATCTGAGGTGTTAACATCAATTGTTTTGCTTTTTTATTCAATCCTTTTCCCTGCATAACATATTCAATAAACCTGGCATAGTCCGCAATTGTAGTTTCCAATGAACCGGCACCTCCGGCTTTTTTTCTTTTTTTCTTACCAATCATTTCACCATTTTCCAAATGGCCATAGGCAAAATCATTTTCAAAATGTGCCTGCCAGATATAGCTTGTATGTTTCAATCCTATTGGTGTAAATAGTTTTGTTTCGGCAAGATCCTGGAGATTTTTGCCTGTAATTTTTTCAATCACCATTTGAAGCAAGGCTAATCCTTCGCCGGAATACGAATATTTTGATCCGGGTGTAAAATAGATTGCAAGCTTTCCGTCAGCTTCAAACGCACCGGTTCTTGCATTTAAGAATCGCCAGTTTGGAAAACCTGTTGTGTGGCTCAAGCATGTACGCGCCGTTATAAGTTTCCATCGATCATCCCCCGCAAGTTCAGAGTACCCTTCATAAAAAGGAAGTGGTTTATCCAAATATTGATAGAGCGGTTTGTCTAATGATAATATTCCTTCCTGAACCAGCAGTAGATTCAAAAATGCAAAAACAGCTTTGCTAAAAGAAGCTCCATATAGAACGGTTGAAGTATCCAATGCTTCTTTTGTTGTACTATTTTTCAGGCCATAAGCCTTGGTATAAGCAATTTTGTTGTTGTTAAGAATTGACAATGCTAGTCCTGTAACTTTTGCACTATCCATTAATTGCAGTATAATTGAATCTATCGTAACGCTTGATAAGCTGGTTCCATCAAGGCGTTTGAGAGATAAAGACTGGCCGAATGAAAGATCAAAACAAAACAGCAATTGTAAACATGCAATATGGAATTTTTTCATGAAATTATTTTAATAGAAGCCTCAATCAATTTTGCAACACAAAGTTATAGATTGATACCAGTTTAAACAGGACATGTTTGCGTCATTTAGCCGTCATATATATAAAAGGAGGCGTCAAAATGAATTTAGTCACGCAGAAATGTATAAAACTATACCCTAAGGAATTTTAAAGACAATGGGTAATAATAGCTTTGTCCGTTCATTACTCGTAGAGTATTTCTAAGTATCAGGATGGCAGCATATAAAGCGGTTAGTATCATTAAAGGGAAACCTACAGGGAAAAAGACTACAAGTAACAATACTGAAATCATATAACCAATCACAACAGTTGCATGGAAATTAATGACGTCTCTTCCTTGTTCTTCTAATTGGATATTTCCTTCTCGCTTGTAAATCCAAAGAATTAGAGGAATGATCAAGTTAGCAAAGGGAATAATAAACCCAATAATTGGCAGCAAATGCAAAAGAGTAAGCCATTTTATGTCGGTAACATTATTATTCTTTTTTTCTTCAGCAACTTGTATAAGTGAAAGTTCTTGAACATTAAGCCCGAGGGAATTGGCGAGCAGAGAGAGAGTTTGAAGATGAGGAGCTACTTTTGCTGATTCTATCCGTTGTATAGTTCTTATTGCTACGCCCGACCTATCAGAAAGTTGCTCTTGCGTCAGCCCGTTTTTCTTACGTTGATATACTAAATTTTTCGCAATAGACTCTTTTTCCATCTTAGTAAAAGCATTTCAGGCGCTATGGTCAAATATAGTATTTTATAAAGGCGATAACGATCGGATAGTTGAAAAGAAATAAAATTAATTGAATATACAGACACGCAATTACTAAAACATCTATTAGCAACAAGATTATTGTCCAAAAGCTTCTTCAAAAGATTTTCCTGCATTTATATCTTTAATGAACTTATCTAATTTTTCCCTGTTGTACCAATTTTTTATTTCATGTTTTGCAGTCATATAATTAAGCATTATCTGTTCCCTGGTTCCATCTTCTGAAAATTGTTTTCCCGTTTTTAAATTTTTCACGTCAGGCAGCATTCTAAAATTATCTGACTTCACCTTAAGAGTATCTTCGGAATAGTAATTTCGACAATCATTCTGCATGGCTAAACCCTCATCAAACCATCTGGGTATTTTAAATGTCCAATTGTAAAATACAAGTTGTTTATAGAGTTCTGCATGCGAAAGCTCGTGTGCAATAATGTCTAATTCGGCGCCCTCATTACTTAGTACAATATACGAGTTGAATACAACATGGGTTACCGCAGGAACCACGAAGGGGGTTCCATATTTTTTGAAATCTTCTGCATACTCACAATAAATAAATGTGGGATTAGATTTTTTTTCTCCCCAAAACGTGGCAACCCGGCTGTTTGCTGATTCAATAAGTGATTGGATACTATCAATTTTATTCTGCGGGGTTGTACTATTGAAATATAAGCTGCCCTCTTTTTTAAAGTTTGAATAGGGAATTAGTATACTTCGGGTTTTCTGGGGAAACAATATAAAATGTGCGAATGCTGAAACAGGAATAATGATGATAACAATTAGTAAGACTCTTCGGATTAGTTTTCTACCCTTTGTCATAAACGTTGGTTTTAGATATGGTTTGATTTTGCAAAGATATTGAATAGCTTAAATCTGAATTTCTTTTCATGGCAAGTCGGCCCTGCCTGTTGTATTGAAACCAAAAAACCCAATCAAATTTGACAACATTTTGCCTTGGGTTCTTACACAATCATCGTACCTTAATGCTTTGTTTTTCTCGTATCAAAATAAAAGCAAAAATCAAGGATCGATTGTTTTTTTGATTTTAATGGCACCTAATGAATAGTATATTTTTTAATACAATCAGTAATGACAATCAACCTTTAAAAATGTATATGAAGAAATGGAGGTTTGTGTTGAGGGCGATCCTGCTTTTACTGTTTTTTGCTGCTAACGATTCATTGATGGCACAGGTAAAGAGTACGACTTCCAATGAAAATTTTTGGTTATGGTCTTTTCTCGGCAGGCTGCACCCCATGATTGTTCACTTTCCCATCAGTCTTCTATTTATAGCACTATTAATGGAGATTATAGCCTGGAAAAGAAAATCAACTTATTTTCAACCGGCAATTATTCTATTAGTTTTAATTGGCGCTCTATCGGCCATTGCTGCTGTTTTATTCGGTTTGCTTTTATCCAATTCAGATGAGTATGAATTAAGTGATGCACTTGCTGTTCATCAATGGACGGGCATTGCAACCATGATACTTAGTAGTATAACCGCTTTTGCTTATAAGAGAAGCGGCCTTCGTATTCAAAAAATATTACTTTCAGTAACAGTAGTAGGGGTTACTGTTGCGGGCCATTTTGGTGCAACGCTAACCCATGGGGAAGGTTATTTATCAAGTGTATTACCTTCACAATCGTCAACCATTGGCGTGGATAGTTCGTTTATTCAAGCCAGTAATAAAGGTGGCCTCAGTGAAGAGCAGGTTCAGGAATTAAATCTGCAAGTGCGGGCTATCTTTGCACACAATTGCACGAATTGCCATGGCGAAGCAAAAAGAAAAGGTGATTTGCGTTTAGACAAAAGAGAATTTATTATGAAAGGTGGGGAAGATGGTGAGGTAATTATACAGGGTAAACCGGGAGAAAGTGATTTAATAAGACGTATTAAATTGCCCCGAAGTCATAAGGATGCAATGCCTTCAAAAGGCAAAAGCTTGACTAAAGAAGAAATTGCTGTGTTGGAGTTCTGGATTAAACAAGGCGCACCCTGGCCGACGGGTCAATTAAAAAGCCTTTATCGTGTAGCCGCATTGGAGCCACGAACGCCTGAACTACCGCCCGCAATAGGTGAATTGGTTAACCCGGTTGACCGTTTTGTAAATGTTTATTTTGAAAAGAACAAAGTAAAATGGAAGCAGACAGTAGATGATCGTACCTATATGCGCAGAGTTTACCTGGATGTAACAGGATTATTACCGCCTGCCGACAGCCTTGATGTATTTATTAAAAATACAGCTATTGATAAGCGTGAGTTACTAGTTCGAAACCTGCTTAACCGCAATGATGATTACGCGCAACACTGGCTCAGTTTCTGGAATGATGCATTACGAAATGACTACAGTGGTACTGGTTATATAACCGGGGGTCGTTTTGATATTACTAAATGGCTTTATAATTCACTGCGAAATAACAAATCCTTTGATGTTTTTGTAAAAGAACTAATCAGCCCGGGTAAAGAATCGGAAGGATTTATAAAAGGTATACAATGGCGGGGAACCATTAATGCAAGTCAGCGAACAGAAATGCAGGCTGCTCAAAATGTATCGCAGGTCTTTTTAGGACTTAATTTAAAATGTGCTTCCTGTCATGATAGTTTTATCAGCGATTGGAAGCTGGATGACTCCTATGCGTTTGCGAATATTTTTTCTGATTCGGTATTAGAAATTAATCGTTGCGATAAACCTACAGGAAGAATGGCAGGACGGAGGATTCTTTTCAAAGAACTGGGGCAGTTAGATTCGAACGCAACGATAAAAAACAGGCTGAAGCAATTGGCAGATATATTAGTTCAACCAAAAGACGGGCGATTATACCGTACACTGGTTAATCGTATCTGGGCGCAATTGATGGGTCGTGGAATTATTGAGCCCGTTGATGTAATGGATAATCTTCCCTGGAGTCAGGATTTACTTGACTGGTTAGCTTCCGATTTTTCGGCGAATGGTTATGATCTAAAAAAATTATTGTACATTATTCTAACTTCTAAAACCTATCAATTACCCTCAGTTGGAGTAAAGGATGCAGGTTTTATTGTAGCCCAGGATTTTATTTTTAAGGGTATGTTACGCAGAAGACTAACCGCAGAACAATTTTCGGATGCAGTTAGTGTTGCTATTGAACCCATTTACCCAGATAGTGAAGTAGTTTATAAATTGTTGCCAGAGGATCTTAAAAATATTCTTGCTTTTGCAAGGGCGTCCCTGGTAAAAAATGATCCTTTTCTAACTGCGCTTGGCAGGCCTAACAGAGAAACGGTTTCAACAAGCAGAATATCGCAAGCTAATCTTTTGCAGGCTCTAGAGCTTACTAATGGTACCCGATTTAATAATACGTTGAAGCGGGGAGCAGGAAAATGGAAGGAAAAATTTCCGGATACTAAATTGTTGATTAACGAAATTTACAGGAAAGCGTTTGGGCGATTGCCGTTTGCTGATGAGCAGGATATTGCTATGAAAACATTGGGAAACCAGCCAACAATTACTGCAGTACTGGATTTCATTTGGGCGATAGCGCTGCATCCTGAATTTCAATTGATTTTTTAATGATTGTTTTGTAGAATAATGAGTATATCAGTTGATGAAGAATTTGTAGTGTCATTTAATAAAAAGGTTTATTGGGCTATCTAATGTTTTTTTAATTTTAAATAAATCATATGCAACCGAATTGGAAACGTAGGGATTTTATTAAGCGATCAAGTGCGGCAACGCTTGCTGCATTGGCGGCTGGTGCACCTTTTGCCAGTTTATTGAACAGTTGCAGAACCCCAAAGAAAATTATTAATCATTCTACTGCCGATACAGTAATATTATTGTGGATGGCAGGCGGTATGGCTCATACTGAAACCTTTGATCCTAAAAAATATACTCCTTTTACAAAAGGAATGCAGGGCAATAGTGTATTAAGCACTTTCCCATCTTTTCCTACAGCATTGGATGGTATTCAGTTTTCTGAAGGGTTACAATCAATTGGTAATGTAATGGACAAAGGCGCTTTAATTCGTTCCTATGTTGCAGGTGATATGGGTCATATTCTTCATTCGAGGCATCAATACCATTGGCATACCTGTTATGAACCACCGCAAACGGTAGCGGCGCCGCATATTGGTTCGTGGATCGCTAATCAATTGGGTCCGAAAAATCCGGTTATACCTGCCTTTGTAGATATTGGCCAACGGTTTACTGTAGGCGAAGCAGAAGAATTAAAAGCTTTTCATACAGCAGGATTCTTAGGAAATGAGTTTGGTCCTTTTTTAATTCCCGACCCAAGTCAGGGATTAGACAGTGTTCGTCCACCCGTTGGTATGGATGCAAAACGGTTTGAACAGCGAAATAAATTGTATAATGATTTAATCAGCAAAAGCCCCGTTGGTGAATTAGGAAGTGATTATCAGAAAGAATCGCTGAAGCGTTCTATGGAGCAGGCTTATATGTTATTGAATTCACCCGAAGCTAAAGCATTTGATTTAAGTCTTGAGCCTAAAGAAGTGTATGATATTTACAATACGGGTCGGTTTGGTCTTGGATGTTTACTGGCAAGAAGACTAACGGAACAGGGTGCCCGATTTATTAGTGTAACTACAGAATATGAACCCTTTGTTGGATTTGATACCCATGAAAATGGTCATACCCGAATGACTGGTATGAAAAAAATGATTGATGGTCCGGTAGCTCAATTGATCAAGGACCTTGATAAATCTGGCCGACTTGATCGCACACTGGTAATACTCGCCAGTGAATTTAGCCGCGATATGATGGTGGAAGGCAGACCAGATTTAAAAGTTCAGGAGCAGGTTGATCAACCAACTGTCTTGTCGGATATTAAATTTTATGGAATGCATCGTCATTTTACCGATGGTTGTTCTATTTTGATGTTTGGTGGTGGAATTAAAAAAGGATTTGTATATGGCAAAACTGCGGATGAACGTCCCTGTAAGTCGATTGAAAACCCTGTTAAAATTGATCAGCTTCATCAAACCATTTATCATGCATTGGGAATTCCTGATGATACGCATTATGAAGTAGAAAAAAGACCTTTTTATACAACACCTGATGGTAAAGGAAAGCCTGTAATGGAACTTTTGGGTTGATGTTTTTCTAATCGATATTAATAACTTGATCATTTAATCTAATGGTTTTTTTTATAGGATATTCCATTATCAATGTTGTTATTTCATTTGCAACTATTCAATTATTAACTCAGCGAGGAGTTTTAATTCTTCCTGCTTGTATCTGTTCTTATCATTATCAAAACATTTACTGAATTCTTCCAGCAGTTGTTTGATGACTCGTTTATTATTGAGTGGTTGAAAATAAGAAGGGTCGGAAGGAATTTCAATTCGTTTGAAATAATTATCGACATCGTTTTGAGAAAACACATGTCCGCTAAGAGGGTCTATAAAAAACTCCGCTTTATAGAATGGTTCTTCAATATGATTATTAAAATCGTATTCAGCTTTAAAATAGCCGAGTACAAACTGCCTTGGAATATTAATTGCACGAACGGGAACATCGAGTAATTCTCCCAATATTAAATAAAGAATACCATTGGCAATACCGTTTCCTCTTTTTGTCTCAAGTTGTTTATTAATTAAGAATTCATCGGTCAACTGGTAGTTGGTTTCTCCACCTCTAAGATTAAAATAATTGTAGAGAATACTGGTAAGCACATTAATTTGCTCCAGCGGCGTAAGGTAACTGTTGAGTTCAAGCCAAATATTACGTCGTAACTTTTCTATATCCTGGAAAACCTGGGCAGTTGTAAGTTCGGGATATTGAAAACGCGCAACCAGTAATGCACCATTAAGTAAATCCTGATGCGCATTGCGGTTCCATTCCACAAATTCTTCCGTCAGGTCGCGGTACTGAAGTTTGTGAATCAATAATTCAATGCGCTCCTGAATTCCTTCGCTAATGGTATTCTCCCAAAGATTTTCGAGATTCGGAATGATTCCTTTACCATAATCAACAATTCTGGTTGAAACGACGCCAAACACTTCTTCATCAGGATCATCAATCAAGTGAAATAAGGCAGACATTTCTTTGTTTTCTTCCATGGATTACGAATTTGTATAATTATTGAACACTCAACTAATAGAGATCAATTTCGGGTATGCTTAAAAACTATACTAAAATTATTTTCCACATATCCACAATTGACCAATTATTATAAAGCGTATACCACTTGTTTATCAGTTCAGCTTCTGAATTGATAAACTGACGTCGATCATGATAATAATCCAGAAACCAAAAAGATAATTAATCAATAGAGCTTTTGTCAGGAAAATCTGCATTTAACGGAAGATGCTCATTCATTAAACGAAGCAGCTCTTTGTTATCGCCAGATGTTTTGAGCACTCTTTTAGGAATAACGATTGCATGGTAAGAATTCGTATATAGGTAATAGCAGTTTTCTGTTTCTCTTTTTTTAACAATCGCATCCCAGGAATAGCGACTTTCAGACGCTTTATCTTTATCTGTAATGCCTGTATCCATTAAAATAACTTCACATTCATCCAGAATATGTTTGTTTTCTGGCTGCTCTAGCAATAGCCTGGCTCTTTTTTTAATGGAACGTTTTATCAAAAAAGGTATCAATACAAAATAAACCAATGCAATTGCTCCAAAAACAGCCATATCCAGCAACTTTTGATGTTCCTTATTTGAAAAAAGATATAAGGCTGTTACTCCACCATACAGGAATAATACTTTTAGATAATAAAACAGGCGATATTGCTTACGCTCGGGTGCGGCCCATGCCGTATAGTAATTGTATTCGAAGAATTCTTCTTCACTAAGATGAAATGTTAGTTGAAGCATGAGGTATTTAGTCTGTAGGTTAGGTGCCCACCAGATTTTGACTTTGTCGTAGAATTAGTTTTCGTCCATTTTCATTCGGGTACACCCAACTGTATTTTATTAAATAAACAATTCGGAGCAATCATTTAAGAAATTAGTGATAAACACTTTCACAATGAATATGATTATTTAAAATTTTGTTACTCTATTTCTTTTTTGAGATCTTTTTAGCAATTGGTTTTTTTGCAGCGACTTTTTTCACAGTTGTTTTCTTTGCTCTTGTTTTTTTTGTAAAGGCGCCGGGTATTTGCGTTTCAATAATTTTTTTAACGTCTTCTAATGGAAGTACGGACAATTCTTCGGGAGTAAATTTATTGTCATCCGATTTTCGGCCCAGTTTCAACATTTTTTTATTGAACTTAATAAAAGGACCCCATCGGCCATTCTCCAAAGAAATTTTTTCGTCCGGCCAATGTTGAATATACCGATTGGCTTCTTTTTTAATTTTGGCTTCAATCAATTCATTAATATCAGAATCACTCAATGCTTCAAAATCAAAGCGTTTAGGAACATTGATGAATAAATTATTCCATTTTATATAAGGACCAAACCTTCCTTTGCCTTTAGTAACTGGCTTCGCATCAAAATGTGCAATAGGAGAATCAGCTAACTGTTTTTCTTTAATCAGTTCAATTGCCCGATCCATATCAATATCCAATGGCTCTTCTCCTTTCGGAATTGAAATAAACTGTTCTCCAAATTTAACGTAAGGGCCAAACCGACCCATGTTTACATATACTTCTTCGCCCTCATATTCACCCAGCGTAAGTGGCAACTTAAATAAATCAAGTGCTTCTTCAAGGGTAATCGTTTCTATACTCTGATCTCTTTTCAATGCAGCAAAATGCGGTTTTTCTGCTTCATTCGATTCGCCTATTTGTAACATCGGACCATACCTTCCCATACGGGCAACAATTCGTTTGCCACTTATTGGATCAATTCCCAATTCTCGTTCGCCCTTTGCTCTTTCTGCCGTTTCAATTGTTTTTTCAACATCTTTTTTAAAAGGAAGATAGAAATCTTCAATCATTTTGTTCCACTTCATCTTTCCTTCGGCCACTTCATCAAACTCCTGTTCAATACGTGCAGTGAAACTATAGTCCATAATATCATCAAAATATTGTTTCAGAAAGTCTGTAACTACAAGGCCCAAATCTGTTGGAAATAATTTCGACTTTTCGGCTCCGGTATTTTCTGTTTCAGTCAAACTGCTTACAATATCTTTTTTCAATATCAAAATTCGAAAATCTCTTTTTACGCCATCCTTGTCGCGCTTTTCAACGTATCCCCGTTTTAATATAGTAGAAATGGTAGGTGCATACGTTGAAGGACGACCGATACCAAGTTCTTCCATTTTTTTTACAAGAGAAGCTTCTGTATATCTTGGCGCCGCACGACTGAAACGTTCAACCGCTTTCATCTCGTAAAAGGTTAGTTGCTGGCCTTCGGTCAATGGTGGCAGCATTCCTTCCTGTTCTTCTTCTGAAAGATCTTCTTCGTCTCTGTCTTCCCGGTATACTTTCAAAAATCCATCAAATTTCAATACTTCTCCCTGAGCTGTTAATTCTTCATTGTTGGTGGAGATACTAATTTTTGCAATTGTTCTTTCTAATTCAGCATCGGCCATTTGGCAGGCCATCGTTCTTTTCCAGATCAGTTCATACAACCTTTTTAAATCTGGATCATCAATGGTTGCATTTTCCATATAAGTAGGACGAATTGCTTCGTGCGCTTCCTGGGCACTTTCATTTTTATTCTTGAATTTGCGGAATTGATGATATTTATCACCATACATACTTTTAATAGTATTTGTTAAGTCGCCCAATGCGGTATTACTCAGGTTAACACTATCCGTTCGCATATAAGTAATCTTACCACTTTCATACAGTTTTTGCGCTATTTGCATGGTACGACTTACGCCATAACCTAATTTTCTGGATGCTTCCTGCTGCAGGGTAGAGGTAGTAAACGGGGGAGCCGGAGATTTTTTTCCTGGCTTTACCTGTATATCATTTACTTTATAACGTGCACCAATACAACTTTTCAGAAATTTTTCTGCATCTTCCTGCGTATTTTGCTTTTTACCTTCGGCAGAAAAAGTTACCTGTTTATCGGAAAGATCTTTTGCTGTAAAAAATGCTTCCAGTTTAAACGAACTGCTTGAATTAAATGCATTGATTTCTCTTTCACGATCCGCAATCAATCGCACGGCAACACTTTGTACTCTTCCAGCGCTAAGGTTATTGCGCATACTTATTTTGCGCCATAACACAGGACTTAATTCAAATCCAACAATTCTATCTAACACTCTCCGGGCCTGTTGAGCCATTACAAGATTCATGTTAACAGTTCGCGGGTTTTCAACCGCTGCTTTTATTGCCGGTTTAGTAATTTCATGAAAAACAATTCGCTTGGTTTTCTTTGGATCAAGTCCCAGTACTTCACACAAATGCCAACTAATCGCTTCCCCTTCACGATCCTCATCCGTTGCCAGCCATACTTCACCCGATTTTTTGGCAAATCCTCTCAAGTCACTTACAACCTTCTCTTTTCCCACCGAAACAATATAAGTAGGTTCGAAATTTTTTTCGATATTAATGCCCATTCCCGCCTTTTCAAGGTCGCGGATATGTCCGAAACAACTCTTTACCTGGAAATCACTTCCCAAAATTTTTTCGATGGTCTTGGCTTTCGCAGGAGACTCCACAATCAATAAATTCTTCGCCATATATTAAATATCAACGGATTTTACAGGCCTGTTGGCGTGCAAGTTTAGTGTATAACGGCGAAATCAACAAATTGGTACAAACTAAAAGTTTACTAAAAACACCTGATTATTCCTGTTTTTTGACATTTACCATCTCTTCAGCTACCCTAAATAGATTACTGGTGCACTATGAAGACGGAAGCAAATAGTATCGTTCAACAATAATAATCAAAGGTGACGAAGAAATAAATCTTTATTCTGAAGAAAGGACCGGTAAACCTGGAAATGTTCTGTTTCTTCGTATAAGGTTTCCTGTAAGCCCGATTCATTTATATAATAAATAGTGGCATGGGGAATTCCCATTAATAGCGGAGAATGGGTGGCCAGAATGAATTGTGCGGCGGAATTGGTTGCAAAGTTCATTAATAACGAAAGAAGGGCCAGTTGTTTCATTGGAGAAAGAGAAGCTTCGGGTTCATCCAAAATATATACACCGTTTCCATGTATCCGGCTTGTAAAAATTTCAAGGAAGCCTTCGCCGTGCGATTTTTCGGCAAGATTGCCATTGTACCGATGTTCCAATTCATTTATTTGACCATATAGAACTCTCTTCGCACGTTCAAGGCCTTCATTTATTATATGTTTGCGCATTTCATTAAATTCTTTTTCGAGATCTTCTTTCATTGTTTGTATGCTACGAACAAAACCGATATAATCTTCAGCTCTGAAAAACATTCCATGCGGCGTCTTGTTTTTCCATATTATAAATAGATGATCAAACAAAGTTCTTTCAATGGAAAAGGACGAATCAGTAAGATGCGTATGTTTGCCAATAGTTGGGAGGTTTAGTTTGTAAGCAATTGCTTCAAGTAGTGTTGATTTTCCGCAACCATTATCGCCGGAAATAATCAAAATAGGTTGCTTAAAATCGAGCGTGAAAGATTTTTTAAAAAGTGGCAAGGTAAAAGGGAAAGCAGGATGACCATTTTCCTGGAAACGAATATTTTCGATATGTTTCATTTTTAAAATTAAGCAGGATTTAATTTCAAAAAATAATCTAAGCATTGTTTATTTAATAATATGCAACTATTTAGCCTCGGGGATACTGCTGTTACTTTAGAGTTGGGACCCGCAATCAACGAAACGTTGAACGATAAAGTATTGTCGGTAAATCACTGGTTACAAACTAATCCTTTCGAGGGGATGGTCGAAATCATTGCTGCTTATAATTCTCTAACTGTTTATTATGATCCGTATGTAGTAATGAAAAAATATAAACCAGGGACCTCCATTTTTTGTTTGGTAAAAGAAAAGTTATTAACTGCCGTTGAACAATCGCCTTCTTCATTGAACTATACGGGTATTATTCATCGTATCCCAGTTTGTTATCACCCAGAATTTGGAATAGATTTGGCTCAACTTGCTTTCGAAAAACAAATAAGTATTCAGCAAATTATTGAATGGCACACCTCCACAATTTATCGTGTATACATGATGGGCTTTATGCCCGGTTTTCCTTATTTGGGAGAAGTAATTCAATCGCTGGCCACTCCAAGAAAATTAAAACCTATGATGGTTGAAGCAGGCAGCGTTGGTATTGCTGGAAACCAAACTGGTGTTTATCCGTTTAATAGCCCCGGTGGATGGAATATTGTTGGAAGAACTCCAAGATCTTTGTTTGATCGCCATAAGAATCCACCTGTATGGATAAAGGCTGGCGATAAGGTACAGTTTTTTCAGATTGGTAAAGAAAGATGGGAAAGCGATGAATGGAAGAGAGAATGAAGGGGAAGAGAGAAGGGGAGAATACAGACGATAGAATATAGAATACAAAGTTCAGAAGACAGAATACAGAATGTAAGAAGAATATGATAAATTAAAATTAGTAAAGTGGAACAACGAATACTTAAACGAATAGAGTAAAAAGAATAGAATAAAAAAGAATAGAATACTATAAGAACAGGATACTTCAACTATTTTCTCTTCTAACTTCTGTCTTCTGTATTCTGTCTCCAGATTTCTCTCTTCTAACTTCTATCTTCTGTATTCTCTATTCCCTTTTCCCTTTTCCCTATTAACACATGACTATACACTATGTCGATACTAATACTTAAAGCAGGATTATTAGACAGTATCCAGGATACGGGCCGTTATGGCTTCAGTAACCTTGGTATAAATCCCACTGGAGCAATGGATCGCTATGCTTCAAAAGTTGCAAATATGCTGGTTGGAAATGAATTGGATGCAGCGGTGATTGAGATTCATTTTCCAGGACCACAACTTTTGTTTGAACAAGCAGCCATGATTAGTATCTGCGGGGGCGATTTTTCTCCGATGCTCGATAATGAACCAATACCAATGTGGCAACCAATTGTTGTAAGGCGGAATACAGCACTTCATTTTGATAGCCTGCAAAAAGGCGGGCGCTGTTACTTAGCGTTGCATGGAGGGCTTGAATTGGAAAAGTGGTTGAATAGTTACAGCACCCATCTCAAGGCAGCTTGCGGAGGATTCGGCGGAAGAAAACTGGAAAAACCAGATCGGTTATTCCAGGGCGAGAGTTCGATATACTTTCCTGCATGGTTAACTGCTGATCGGGATAAAACAATTCTTCCCTGGCGGGCAGATGCACGTAAAGTATACGAGCACCCTCATGAAATTTTTATAACAGAAGGAAAAGAATGGGAACAGTTGTCAAATACTTCGAAGCAAGAATTATTAAATGGCAATTTCATTATACATCCCTTTTCTGATCGTATGGGTTACCAGTTAAAAGGGGAGCCTCTTAGTTTAAAGGAAAAAATTGAAATAATATCTTCGGGTGTCAACTTCGGTACGATACAATTATTGCCAAACGGGCAACTGGTAATACTAATGGCCGATCATCAAACTACCGGAGGTTACCCAAGGCTGGTTCATGTAATAGCAGCCCATCTTCCAAAGTTGGCGCAACTAAGGCCAAGCGATCATTTGAAGTTTACTTTTGTTACGATTGATCGTGCGGAAGAATTATACCTTGAGCAACAAAAGGAAATGCAAATATTGCAACGGTCGTGCTATGATCATTTGAAAAAACTCGTATGCTGACCATAGACCTGAATTGTGATATGGGTGAAGGAATGCCACACGATCCGGCATTGATGCCATTTATAAGTTCGGCAAATATAGCCTGTGGTGGCCATGCCGGAAATGACAATACCATGCGCACCACAGTAGAACTAGCACTTAAAAATGGAGTTGCTATCGGGGCACATCCTTCTTATAATGATCCGGAAAATTTTGGGAGAAGAGATTTAATTGGGATATCGCTTCGCGCTGATGACATACCTTCAATAATTTTTGAGCAGGTAGATAGATTAAGGAATATTTGTATTGAATTCGGAACAACGTTACATCATGTTAAACCGCATGGGGCATTATATAACAGGGCAGCCAA
>JANNEK010000049.1:0-16482 GCA_031378605.1 Chitinophagaceae bacterium
ATTTTGATATTATTTTAGGACAACTATATTGAAAAGTTATTGCGAAATCCACAATATATTTTTCATTTCCTGTCTCAGCTATTAATAAAATACTATGGCAAGGTTTGTACTCATAATTAGTTTTATTCTTTTTTGCTCAACAAATTTAAAAAGTCAGCAAATTTATTGGCAACAGGAAGTCCATTATTCGATAGACGTTACCTTGAACGATCAAAAAAATACCTTAAGTGGAAAATTGACACTCAACTATATTAATCATTCTCCCGATACCTTATATTTTCTTTGGTTTCATATTTGGCCAAATGCTTATAAGAATACTGAAACGGCATTATATAAACAATTGTCAAAGGATGATGAAAGTAAAAGAAAATTAAAAAAGGCAGCACCGGGTTATTTAGATAGTTTGAGTTTTACCATAAATAGCCAGCCTGCAACATTTGAATATGATCCGTTGTATATTGATATAGTTAAACTACAATTACCCCAGCCACTGTTGCCCAACCAACAAATAATTATTAAGAGCCCTTTTTTTGTAAAACTCCCCTCCTATTTTTCAAGGTCGGGGTATGACGGGCAGCAATATATGATTTGCCAATGGTATCCTAAACCGGCTGTATATGACCGCAAAGGATGGCACGCTTTTCCTTATCTTGATCAAGGTGAGTTTTATAGTGAATATGGTACTTTTCAGGTAACTATTACACTCCCCGAAGAATATGTAGTTGGCGCTACCGGAATTTTACAAAACAAGAGCGAGTCTGATTTATACAAATCAATTGGATATAACAATTTTACAAACAAGGAACAAGGACCTGTACAATTTTATCGTACAAAAAATCCAGGAAAAACTAAATCACTTTTATTCAAGGCGGATCGTGTACATGACTTTGCCTGGTTTGCCGATAAAAATTTCATAATTCAATATGATACTATACAATTACCCTCAGGAAAAGTTACCGAGGCCTTCACCTATTTTCAACCTAAGGGAAATGATGCATGGAGGAATAGCCTGCGCTTTGTGAAGGATGCTACAAGAAGCTATTCATCCTGGCTCGGAGAATATCCATACCCGGTAGTACAGGCGGTGGAAGGACCTAAAAATCAATCGAGCGGCGGAATGGAATATCCAATGATTACATTAATTACCAGCCCTGGTGCAGACGACGAAACCCTTGATGCAGTAATTACTCACGAAGTGGGGCATAATTGGTTTTATAGCATACTTGGCACGAATGAACGGGAAAATCCATGGATGGATGAAGGACTTAATACTTATTACCAGTTTAGATATGAGGCCACCAAGTATCATGGAAATACCCTGTTCGGAAAAAATATCCCCAAGGAGTTCAGACTTCTTTCAGTAACAGATTTACTGGATAGAATATATTCAATGCTAAAGACGATTCCGGCGAAAGAACCCATCAGTAGCTCCTCGACAGGATTTGCCAATAAAGATGACTATAGTTTCGTTGTATATGTTAAGACTGCCATCTGGTTTTTTATTGCGGAAACGGCTCTTGGCAAAGAGGAGTTGGATAAAGGAATGAAGGCTTATTTTGAAAAGTGGAAATTCAAGCACCCTTATCCGGAAGATTTTAAAGAGACTTTAGAAACAGCCACTGGAAAGAATTTGGATGACCTTTTCGCACTACTAAATAAAGAAGGAAGCTTAGAGTAATTCAATCTTATTATTTTTGAAAAAAAATTCCTGTTGAAAAATCTGGTTTTACTGTTCATCGCATTAACGCTTTCAATAAATGCTCATAGCCAGCAGGCTTACTGGCAACAGCAATTGAAGTATACTATTGATGTAACCCTCAACGACAATGATCATAGCCTGGATGGGTTTTTAAAGTTATCGTACGGGAATCATTCTCCCGATACGTTAACGTTCATTTGGTTTCATCTATGGCCCAATGCCTTCAAGAATGATCAATCAGCTTTTAGCGAACAATTATTGGAAAGCGGAAGAACAGATTTTTATTTTTCGACACGTGAGCAAAGAGGATATATTAACAGACTCGATTTTAGAATAAATAATAACACACTCAAAACAGAAGATCATCCATCGTACAGCGATATATTAAAAGTTTATTTGCCCGCCCCACTCGCTCCCGGACAAACAACAGAACTTACTACTTCCTTTCATATTAAACTCCCTTTTAATTTTTCGAGAGGGGGACATGTAGATCAATCATACCAAATTACTCAATGGTACCCTAAGCCTGCGGTTTATGATAAATCTGGCTGGCACCCGATGCCTTATCTCGACCAGGGAGAATTTTACAGCGAATTTGGAAACTACGATGTGCGCATAACACTACCCGATAATTATGTAGTGGCCGCTACGGGCGTTCTTCAAAATGACGAAGAAAAAAAATGGCTGCACAAGAGAGGCAATCCATTAATAAAACCTGGCACGGTTAAAAAATTTGGTGCTAAACCCGTCAGTAAAACAACTGCTACCATAAATAATTCGGGAATAAAATCATCAGGTACAACAAAGACCTTGCAGTATAAACAAGATAATGTGCATGATTTTGCCTGGTTTGCTGATAAATATTTTGGAGTAAAGTATGATACCCTTCAATTAAGTTCGGGAAGAATTATTGATGCATATTCTTTTTATAGCGAAAAAAGCGCTACGGTTTGGAACAATAGTATTGATATGGTTAAGGACGCTGTTCGGTTTCGATCGCAGTTAATTGGAGAGTATCCCTATAATGTAGTAAGTATAGTAGAAGCCCCAATAGGTTTTGATGGTGGCATGGAATATCCTACTATAACCAGCATTTCGCCAATGGCTGACAAAAAAAATCTTGATATCACTATCGGGCACGAAGTAGGCCATAACTGGTTTTACGGTATACTTGCCAGTAATGAAAGAATAAATCCGTGGATGGATGAAGGCATTAATAGTTATTATGACAACCGGTATGAATTGTGGAAATATCCACCTCAAAAAGAAGTGACTAAGAAAACTAAGTTCATTCTAAATAAATTGCCAGATAATAAATATCTTATATTGATCAATCATCTTGCCAGGCAAAAGAAAGATCAGGCCATAGAAACATCATCGACTGATTTTACTGAATTCAACTACGGGCTGATTGCCTATCAAAAAACGGCAATCTGGATGCAGTATTTAGAAAACTATATAGGAAAAGAAAAATTTGATTCCTGCATGAAGTTGTATTATGAACTATGGAAGTTTAAGCATCCACAACCGGAAGACTTTCTTTCTTTAGTTGAACGTAGTTCAGGAAAGGATCTTACGGAATTTCGATATGCGCTAAAAGAAAAGGGAAGAATACTTACCAATGAATCAGGATCAAAAAAGGTAAAAGCAACATTTCTATTTAACCTAAAAAATACTGATAAAATATCTTATATAAATATTCTTCCGGCAATAGGTGCTAACAAGTATGATGGATTGATGATTGGATCTGTAATTCATAATTTTAATGTACCAAATGACCCATTTCAATTTTTAGCAATTCCACTATACGCAACAGGTAGTAAACAAATGAATGGCATTGGAGGAGCAAGCTATACATGGTATCCACAAAACCGTTTTGAAAAGATAGAAGCAGGAATTGGATTTTCGCGATTCTCTACAATAAAAGGGATCGATAGTAATGGTACAAAAATAACCGGAGGTTTTAATAAACTTGTTCCGTCGTTGAGGATATACTTCAAAAACCCAAACCTGAGAAGCACCAGGGAAGCCTGGATTGAATGGAAAACTTTTGCAATCGGTGAAAAAGGATTTGACTACTTATTAAAAACAGCCGACAGTTCTTATTATCCCGGTAAGGGAAAAAATCAAAGCAGGTATCTTAATCAACTTACTTATTCACTTACGGATTATCGCACACTTTATCCCTACGATTTTAATATGCAGCTTCAACAGGGGGAAGGATTTTACCGGGCCTCTGTTACTGCCAATTATTTTCTAAACTATGCAAATGGCGGTGGCGCGGCTGCGCGATTTTTTGGCGCCAAATTTGGCTATTTGGGAGGGCGAACATCGAAAAAAGAATTTAATACATCAACCTATCAGCCAAAGCTAACCGCAGTAAGAGGCGATGAGGATTATACCTATAGCAATTATTTTATTGGGCGAAACGAAAATGAAGGATTGGCTAGTCAGCAAATAATGATGCGGGATGGAGGATTAAAATTGAGAACCGATTTATTCCAGGGACTTCAGGGCAGAAGCGACAATTGGATTGCAGCTATTAACCTCAATACATCAATACCATCTAACATTTTGCCAAAGGTTATTCCCTTGAGAATTTTTTTAGATATTGGTACTTATGCAGATGCCTGGGGGAAAAATGCGACGACCAAGCGTTTTTTATTTGTAGGGGGCTTGCAATTATCTTTATTGAAAGGATTGGTAAATATTTATGCTCCTTTATTTTACAGCAGTGAATTTTCTGATAACTTAAAAACTGTTTCCGACGAAAATAAATTCTTTCGCAAACTTTCATTCAGTATTGATGTACATAGATTTAACTTTCGAAAAATTTCAAACAATTTAATTCCTTTATAAGGTTCATGTCAGATGCTGTACGATATCTCAAGAGAGAAGAAATAGATACTGAAAAATGGGACAATTGCATACGGGAATCCTCGAATGGATTGATCTACGGATATTCTTTTTACCTGGATGCCATGGCCCTGAATTGGGATGCATTAGTGATGGGTGACTATGAAGGTGTAATGCCATTGCCATGGAATAAAAAATATGGAATTTATTATCTGTATCAGCCTTTTTTTACCGCCTCTCTTGGGGTTTTTGGAAAAAATGCAGGAGAAGAAAAAATTAAAGAGTTCATTCGCCACATACCAGAAAAATTTAAACTCGTTGAAATAGATTTGAACCAGGGAAATAATCTTTCAATACCGCCTGCTTCTTTTCAATCGCGGAATAATTATATACTGCATATTCATAAGCCTTATGAAGAAATTTTTTCAGGGTACAGAGATCATGTGAAACGAAATTGCAAAAAGGCGAAACAGGCAAACTGCCGTTATAGTAATGCTGTTTCAATAGACGAAATTCTACAGCTTTCCCTGCAGCAAATGGGGAAAATATCTAAACTTTCAACAAGTGATTATGATCGCTTTAAAAAATTGTTTACAACGCTTAAAGTACAGGGAAAAGCTTTATGCTGTGGAGTTTTTACTGAACAAAATGAATTAGCCGCATCCTGTGTATATTTTTTTTCGCATAGCCGTGCCTATTATATTATGGTAGGAAATCACCCAGATGGAAAAACAACGGGAGCCTCTCATTATCTAATTGACCGTTTTATTTTCGAACAGGCGGGAAAAAATTTAACCATCGATTTTGAAGGATCGGACAATAAAAACCTTGCTTTTTTTTACAGTAGTTTTGGTGCCGAACTGGAAACCTATCCCCGACTTACGATTAACCGATTACCATGGTGGGCAAAGTTGTTTAAAAAAAGTAGCAGGTAAATGAATTAATAAATCTAAATAATTAATACTACACTGAAATGCAAATTAACTATTATCTAGTTTTGAAGAATGTTTGGCATGAACTAATAGGTGAATAATCATCGATGCTACCAGGTAAAACTCCACCTTTTCGTTACGCCCCCATCTCTCTTTCTTCTAAAATCTTCTCAGCAATCAAAATATCTATTGGCCGTGTAATTTTAATATTGGTGGTTTCACCTTCTATCAAATGAATTTTTACCCCAAGTCGTTCCACAACACTTGCTTCGTCGGTGAACGATTCTTCATAATCCAGTTCAAAAGCCGCTTTAATCAGGTCGCTATAAAAAGCCTGTGGGGTTTGAACCATTTTTACCTTTTCGCGATCAATTAATGAGTTACCCATTATTGTTTCAATTCGAACTGTATCTACGGCAGCTATAACAGGAACAGCGTTTCCTTTTTCAATTACCTGGTTAAAGCATCTTCGAATTAAGTCGGTAGTTAGCAGGCAACGAACCCCATCGTGTACAAATACTACAGAATGTTGTTGAATGTGGGCCAGTCCTTTTTTTACGGAATGAAACCGGGTTGCTCCTCCCGACAATATCCAAATCCTACCCGGGTCTTTGGTTGTTTGAATAAGCTGAAGTCCCGTTTGTAAATGGTCTTCAGGTAACACTAAAATTATTTCTATATCATCAAAGGCTTCGAGAAAAGCAGAAAGGGTATACCAAATAACTGGTTTCCCATTCAAAACTAAAAACTGTTTGGGAACAGCAGTACCCATCCTCAACCCAGATCCTCCGGCTACTATAACTACATATTTTTTCATTACTATTCGTTCACAGAATTATTAGTTATTCATACTGAATTTTCGAATTGGCCAGCAATCATTCTTTCAAAAATGATATAGGCTGATGAACGGATTTATATATGAATCATTTTCTTATTAAAGGAAATCCGCAATGAATAAATCTTGCAAAAAAAAACACTTTGCAATAAGCTTTTATTTTATAGAAAGAATTGAGATTTTTTAGGACGCAAGTTAACCTGCGACGTAAAATAAAAATCTGAACTAATATAATCAACAAACTATAAACCCGGCCCTTCTTCTCCATTTAAAAATTCGCGTTCTATTTCTTCCATTTGAACAATATCCCATGCTTCACTTTCGCTGGGAGTAACATTCATTATTTCGAGTAATCCACTTTCATCGAGCCCCTCCTCAACAGAAAGTTTAAGACAACATACAACAAAAGACACATTTTGTTCGTAAAAATCCTGTTGAATTTTTACCAGGTATTCTGAGGCAGCATCATCCATCATTTGTATGTCTGACATATTTAAAATAACGTTTTTAACATCGCTTTTTAGCAGGGGAGCTAAACAATTATCAAGTTCCGCTGTCATATTAGCAGCGAAGTTGCTTTCTTTGATGGTTATGACATGGAATTTTTCTCTGGTATCAATTTTGACTTCCATAAATACTTTAAGTTGTTAACAGCCGTTAATAATAAGGCGGCCAGACAAATCAAAAATATTCGTTATTATTGTATCATACACAATTAATTAGAAAAAATGGATAATAATTTTTCAGCCCAGGTAAAGGAGATTATCTCGTTTAGCAGAGAAGAAGCATTGAGGCTGGGAAATGATTTTATCGGTACCGAACATTTACTGTTAGGCCTCATTCGGGAAGGAGAAAACACGGCCGTCCGAATCCTCAAAAGTTTTAATGTTGATTTGTACGAATTGAGGAAAGAAATTGAGCTGGCAGTAAAAGATAAAACTGGTAAAAACATTGCCAATATCAATAGCCTTCCGCTAACTAAACAAGCAGAGAAAGTGATTCGCGTTACAGTTTTGGAGGCGAAGGCATTAAAAAGCCCGACGGTAGAAACTGAACACTTAATGCTTTCTATTCTCAAGAATAAAGAAAATGTAGCTACCCAAATCTTAAATCAATTTGACGTGGATTATGATCTTTTCCGGAATGAATTAGGCGTTGTTAAAAGTAATGACGTTAGAAGCGAATATACTGATGAGAATGAAGATGATTTTGATGAAGAAAAAAAATTCGCTCAACAAAAATCGCGTTCGGCAAGTAATGCAAAAAGCAAAACTCCGGTGCTCGATAATTTTGGCCGTGATATTACCCGGCTTGCAGAGAGTGGATCGCTTGACCCTATTGTGGGAAGAGAAATAGAAATTGAGCGTGTTTCACAAATACTTTCCCGCAGAAAAAAGAATAACCCGATTTTAATAGGGGAACCAGGAGTAGGTAAAACGGCTATTGTAGAAGGATTGGCACTCCGTATTGTTCAGCGTAAGGTATCAAGGGTTCTTTTCGATAAAAGAGTTATTTCACTTGATTTAGCTGCGTTGGTAGCTGGTACAAAATACCGTGGCCAATTTGAGGAAAGAATGAAAGCCATCATGAATGAATTGGAAAAAAACAGGGATGTAATTTTATTTATTGATGAAATACATACTATCGTTGGTGCCGGTGGGGCAAGTGGATCGCTGGATGCTTCCAATATTTTTAAACCCGCTTTGGCCAGAGGAGAATTACAATGTATTGGCGCTTCTACACTGGATGAATACAGAATGTATATTGAAAAAGACGGAGCCCTTGATCGTCGTTTTCAAAAGGTAATGATCGAACCACCAAGTGTAGACGAAACAATTGAAATTCTTACCAATATACAAAGTAAGTATGAAGACTATCACAACGTATCTTATTCAGTAGAAGCAATAGATGCATGTGTAAAATTAAGTGACCGATATATAACTGATCGTCTTTTGCCAGACAAGGCTATCGATGTAATGGATGAAGTGGGAGCCCGTGTACACTTAAAAAACATAAATGTTCCGAAAGAAATTTTAGAGCTTGAGAAAAAGATTGAAGATGTAAAGGGAGAAAAAAATAAAGTTGTAAAAAGTCAGAAATTTGAAGAGGCTGCTTCTTTAAGAGATACCGAAAAACGTTTGCAGGAAGATCTGGAAGCAGCCAAAGCAAAATGGGAAGAAGAAAGTAAGCATAAACGTTATCCTATCGATGAAGAAGCAATTGCAGAAGTTGTAAGTATGATGACCGGGATCCCCGTTAAGCGAATGGTACAGGCTGAAACGGAGAAACTTAAAAAGATGGCCGACGATATGAAAGAAATGGTGGTTGGCCAGGATGAAGCTATCAGCAAAGTAGTGAAAGCCATTCAACGAAACAGGGTTGGATTGAAAGATCCCAAAAAACCAATCGGTACATTCATTTTCCTGGGCCCAACAGGTGTAGGTAAAACCGAACTTGCACGTGCACTATCCCGTTATATGTTCGACTCAGAAGATGCATTGATTCGAATAGACATGAGTGAATACATGGAAAAATTTACAGTGAGTCGGCTGGTAGGTGCTCCTCCAGGCTATGTCGGATATGAAGAAGGTGGGCAACTAACAGAAAAAGTAAGAAGAAAACCTTATTCAGTAATTCTTTTGGATGAAATAGAAAAAGCACATCCAGATATTTACAATATTCTTTTGCAGGTGTTAGATGATGGTCAGCTTACTGATGGCCTTGGAAGAAAAGTAGATTTCAAGAACACTACTATTATCATGACTTCAAATATCGGTGCAAGGCAATTAAAAGACTTTGGTGATGGTGTTGGTTTTGCTACGGCGTCGCGTACACTAAATTCTGACGAAAATAATAAAGCGGTTATTGAAAAAGCATTAAAGAAAACGTTTTCACCTGAGTTTTTAAATCGGATAGATGATGTCATCATTTTCAATTCTCTGTCAAAAGATCATATCTTTCGCATCATTGATATTTTAATGAAAGGTGTAATGAAGCGTTTGGTTGCTTTAGGATTTTCCCTTGAGTTAACAGAAACCGCTAAGGATTTCATTGCAGAAAAAGGATATGATCAGCAATTTGGGGCACGCCCATTACACAGGGCTATTCAGAAATACCTGGAAGATCCACTAGCAGAGCAAATATTGAATATGAGTATCAAGCAGGGTGATATTATGGTGGCCGATCTTAACAAGGAAAATGGGAAAATTGAATTCAGTGTAAAAGCACCATCGAAAGAAAAATCAAAAGCTTAATCGAATTTAATCATATACTAAGGCCTGCTAATTGCAGGCGTTTTTTGATTAGAGTCAATACAACCAGGACAACTTTTTAAAAAATGAATCGTTTATTGAGTAGTCCCCAGGTTTATATACCTATTGCCGGGCGCCATCATTTTAGTAATGGTAATGCCCCGCAGTAGAACATGGAAAATCCAATGATTATGAAAACCGGGTGACTTACAGTAGTGAGTCACTAATCGTCTCCCACTACAATATTGCCGTAATTTCATTTTGTAAGTAAAATGGATTGCGGCATTTTTGTATTCTGCATGGAAAAGAAAATCATTATAACCATTGATGGCTGGAGCAGTTGTGGTAAAAGTACCCTGGCTAAACAACTGGCAAAAGAACTTGGATATGTTTATATTGATAGTGGCGCGATGTACAGGGCGATTACTCTCTATTTTTTAAGGAATCATATTGATTGGACCGATTTAGGGGAGATTCATAAAGCACTGGAAAGTACAGAGCTTGAATTCATATCCAATCATAAAAACGGCCAAACTGAAATGCATTTAAATGGGGAGAATGTAGAATATGTAATCCGGGATTTGCTGGTAGCGGAAAAAGTTAGTGATATAGCCGCCTTGAAAGATGTGCGCGAATTTGCTGTTGCCCAACAACGGCAAATGGGTAAAACAAAGGGTATAGTAATGGATGGAAGGGATATCGGAACAGTTGTATTTCCCGAGGCAGAATTAAAGATTTTTATGACTGCAGATAATTTAATTCGTGTTCAACGAAGATTTCGTGAATTGTATGAAAAGAATCCAAACGTAACGATTGAAGAAGTTAGGCATAACCTCGAAATGCGCGATCATATCGATTCGCATCGGGAGGTAAGTCCTTTACGACAGGCGGCAGACGCAATCGTTCTCGACAATACCCATATTTCGGAAAAGGAACAGCTCATAATGGCGATGGAGTGGGTTACGGTAACAATTAATAGTCAAAAAGAATAGAATAACAGGATAAGCCAGTTCTTTATTATTGTATCTCGATGATTCCTTCAACCAGCGACACAATAGGGGCTTGCTGATTATCTAACTCGAATTATCTATTACGGTATATGGCCTATATCCTTGAGAATGAAAAACAGGGATCAGGTTAATTTCTATATGTGGAACTAATGGTTTTTATTATTAATGAATATCAATTGTTTAAAAACAATCAGTAACTAACCTTATATTTTATTGCCCGTACCGTTTGCAAAATTCAATTCGCTTTTGTATTTTGACCTTCGGCTCAATAAAGTTCAAAATAATACTTTATAGCCAATTACTTAATCCAAAAACAATACCTAATGAAAAAGTCTCTACCGGCTACCTTAATGGCTGTGCTTTCCCTTCTACTTTTTTCTTGCAACAAAAACGACTCACAGTATATTTTCGCAGAACAGGCAGTTACACCAAAATTGGAATCGACGATCTATCCCGTTGTAACAAGGCCATCTGAATTAGTGATCGGAACTGAACAATCTATACTAACTGTTGGTGAAACGATGACTGTATTTTTACCGTACCAGATTACTGGTGATGATATACAAAATGCGACCTTATCATTTAAAGATGCAGTAACAGGAGAATTAGTAAAGGAATCAAGCATGATGCTTTCTACTGACCTTTCGATTTTAAATGTTAGCGTTCCTGAAGAACTACAAGGAACGTCTTTTATGTTTGTGACTATTCCAATTGAAGTCGATCTTACAGGCAAGCGAATCGATTTATCTACTAAAATTGTTGCTTATAAGTTAAGTTCTGAAGAAAAGATGACCAACGCATTTCAGGTTCAATAAACAATCATTAAACTTTTTCCGATAAAAGCCCTTGCCAACAGCAGGGGCTTTTGCTTTTATTCCTTTTGCCTGATTAACTAAACACACAATGAAATCAACAGATTACTAACAAAGTTTTAAGAAATATTAGCAGGCCGAAATCGTTTTAGGCACACATTTGAGTACATTTACATTACTAAAATTTACCGGATGAATTGGTTCTTTCTTCAGATAACAAACCCGTCAACCTCTATTGCCGACTCTCTAAAACAAGTTCTTAATAATTCGAATGCCGCTCCTTCGAGTATTAACCTGATGGAGATGCTGGTGAATGGCGGACCGATCATGATTCCTCTTGCCCTCTTATTGATTTTGGCGATCTTCTTCTTTTTTGAAAGATTAATAGCTATCCGAAAAGCAAGTAATATTGATCCCAACTTTATGAATATAATCAGGGATAATGTTTATACGGGCAATGTGGCCGCTGCAAGGTCACTTGCAAAAAATACATCGAACCCTGTTGCCAAAATGATTGACAAAGGTCTGCAGCGTATTGGAAAACCAATAGAAGCAATTGAAAAGAGCATGGAAAACGTCGGAAAATTGGAAGTATATAAAATGGAACGCAATCTTTCGATACTCTCACTGGTTTATGGAATTGCTCCAATGTTTGGTTTCCTCGGAACTATTATTGGCATGTTACAATTATTTTATAATATCAATTCATCCGGCGAATTTACTGCTGCCCAAATTGCAGGAGGTATCTATACAAAAATGATTACTTCTGCCTCCGGATTAATTATTGGCTTGCTGGCTTATGTTGGTTCGAATTTTTTAAACACACAAATCGATAAAACAGTTAACAAGATGGAAGCTGCCAGTGCAGAATTCATAGATGTATTACAGGAACCAACAAGGTGATATAGGATGTAAGATGTTTGATTTATGATTTTATATTCTTTATTTGGATCTTGTTTTTTGGTTCTTGTTTTTTTAAATTTGATTAAATGAACTTACGCAAAAGATTAAAAGGTAACCAGGAATTGCACGCAGGAGCATTGAATGATATTTTATTCATTTTGTTGTTCTTCTTCCTGATAGTATCTACCCTCGCCAATCCGAATGTTATTAAACTTACTACTCCAAAAGCAAAAAGCGATACAAAAGCAAAACAATCTGTCATTGTAAATATAAAAACGACTGGCGAATACATTATAAACGGCAAATCCATATCGTTAGTAGATATGAAGGCTTTTATACAACCTTATATAGCAAAGGATACCTTGCAGGCTACTATTGCTATCAATGCGGATAAAGCCGTACCGCTCGACAATGTGGTAGCAGTTATGCGTATTGCAAGAGATTTGGGGGTACGTACTACTTTACTGGTGGATAATAAATAGTAACTAATAATAGCGATGCAAAATTCTAAAATAATAAAAGGCTGTTCTAGATAAAACAGCCTTTTGAATTTTATTATCCACCTATTTGACCAATAACTCCAGTGCATACCATACTTTACCGTCAAACACCTGTAATATATATACATCCGGTTTAAGATTCTGAATATTTACTACAGCTTTTGTAACGCCTGTTCCATATTGCTGATCACTCAATAACCTTCCCGTTTTTTCCCTTATTCGTATACGTTTTATTTCTGGCGATGCTGATACTTTAGTAAAAGCTCCATTTTGTTCCAAAACAGCTTCAACATTAACCAGTGAAGTAGCCGGGTTAGGCGTCACAATAAATGCCGGGCCACAAAAACTATTTACTGATACATATTTTGTAGCCGGACTACCTCCCGCATCACAGGCATTGGCAACCCGTAGACCCACCACTCCTGAAACACTATTTGTTTTTACTGCTAAGTTTATGGTGCCTTGCCCATAAATATAGGTCCAGCCACTTGGCCAGAACCAATTATAACTTGTTGCTCCTGCCAGTGTGTTGGAATTAAAATATATGGTCGTGTTTTTACAGGAAGAGGAGGGCCCGCTAATAAAATAATCCGAATTATTGAATCCTCCGAAACGCACAGTTTTGGAAACAATTCCTTTATAACAGGTATTCAGGTAATCTGCCTTAACATCACCGTTACCACTAACCGATTTAGTAATAGTAGCTGAAGTAGTGCCCTGACCAGAACTAACTGTTCCTAATGTAGTTGGATTTGTGCTCCATGTTACAGAAGTTCCGGCAAGGGCGCCCGACAAAATAAAATTTCCGTTTGTGCAAACAAGATCTGGCCCACTAATGGTATAGGTTGAAGGATTAACTTCCTGATAAGTTTGATTATTTAATTCCCGCTTAAAAAAATTAACGTTAGCAACAGATAAAAATACATGACTCTCATTAACTACCGGTGCGAAATAATTTTGAAAAGGAGAACGGCCGTTTCCACAACCCGTGCTTACATTCTGTGTGCTTATATTTTCATTCCAGATACCATCAACCGCCAAAGCGCTTTTGGTAGCAATAAAACAATCACCCGGATCAAAAGCACCTACTTCCATATGTTGATTTTTTGATGCAGCAATAAAGGAAGGAATAATACTTGAAATCCCAGAAAGATAACCTATAAGAATAGTGCCTACATCGTTATAACGCTTGCTATTATTTAAAATTGATTGACGTAAAGCTGCCGGTACTCCATAAAAACTGCCAGGTGCCGCATCAATACTATTACGAACATCCCCGATTTCATCCACAACTATTTCTGGTTGAAAAACTTTCCAGCCATAAAAATACCGTTGAAAAGTTCCTGCATTCGGCCTTATCCAGCACTGTACCTTGGCAACTTTGTTTTTTATAAAGAATAATACTTTTATAGGGGAGTATGCTGTAAATGAAAAATACTCTTTACCGGGCACACTATTTAGCGTACCATTAATAGTTCCGTTTATTATGGCAATTCTCCGACAATTTTGTGGCCAGCCAAGGTTGTTTATTTCTGTATAAAAATTATCGCGCAAACTATATTTACCCGGATTATCAAAAGCCGCTTGATTCACGGTACGTAAATCGGTATAATGTCTAATAAGCATTTGTCGGGCAGCAGGTGCATCTAAGAGTTGTTCTTTTTGTTCTTTTGCTGTGGTTACTTTCAAATAATTAGCAGCATAAGCAATAAAAGCCTGAGCGCTTAATGCTATATTAGCTCCTTGATGCGGGCTGTCGAAACTGGCCCATAGTCTGCAGTTATGAAACAAATTATTCAGCTCCATCCAGCGCAGGGCATAGCGGGTTATGAGCCCACCCATACTGGGGCCGATAATAGTAAGTTGTTCAGTAGAACCAACTGATTGCAACTGTTGATTGGCCCATTGAATAGCTCTTACAAAAGCGTAGGCATTACGTTGGATATAATCGGCCCCGGTAATTTTGTTTGCATCTACCAGAACATGCCCAAACGGGTTAAAAATACTGCGCAGGCTATTAGGAAGGGGCCGGTAATCGCAAATAATTACATCATAGCCCAGCTCATTTAAATCAGAAATTAAAGAAGTTCCAATTCCTGTATTTGGATTTTTATTGTATCCTAAGAATAATTTCCCTAATTGTGCTGCATCCTGCTTACCCGTGAAATCAACTCCATCAGAAATAAAAACCGGTTTGGTGATTTTTCGCTGATTAGCCGGAAGATCACGGGTTACATCTTTATAGTATATACCTAATTTCACGGTTCCATTTCTATAAAGTGTAGATCCTTCATCGGGGTACCCGATATCTGCTACCAGCCAGTTTTCGTTCTCCTGGTTATCTGGTTGAAAATTATTATCGGGCCGTCTTGATAAAACGGTGATACCCGACGAAACGTTTACATTGATAAATGCATAACAACTATACATGACCCCGCTACCCAAAAAACCTTTGATATGCCAGAATTTATTGCCGCTGCCTGCATAACTGGCGTTAAAACTTTGCCCGGGATATATAGTGTGATAACCGGTTCCATCTCCCGCATCTACTTGCAAATATGCTAACCCGTTAGTCTGATTCGAATAGCGGTTTCGCCCCTAGTTTACCTGCAATGTAGTACCCGATAAATTACAATAAGAGGCCAAGGGCGCCGCTATAAAGATTGTATTCAACTGGAAGGGATCGACAATAGCACCGGAGCCATTGGTTACATTATATAATAAACTGTCGGTACCATAACGAAGCAGGTTATTCTCGATGGCATTCGGGTGAATGGTTTGGTATTGGTAAAAAAGAGAAGCAATCTCTACTGAGCCACTGGCATAGGAAGAATCTGCCTGTGCCTTAAACCCATTGGCCGGGTTTAAATTATCCGGGTTACCCGATAACTGTGCCCGGTATAGTTCAGACACCGCATCTGTAATGGTTGAATAAGTTGCGGTATCCAGGGTAGTAAAAATATGGAGCGCACTGGCCGGAAAAACCCGGTCGTACAATACACCCGAACTCACAAACGATTTATTGACGTTTGCCAGTTTTGCATCAATATCCAGTGTATATGTTTGCCCATTCAATAAATTGACAAAGGCGCATAGTACTGTTAGGAGCATGATTTTCTTAATCATAACTAATAGTTTAAGATGAATAGTATAAGGTGATTATTGATTGATTATATCAAACCGGCCCGATGTAAGGACAAGGCTATCGTACATATTATAAAGATCTTTTAATTTGCATTCAAAAGTACCGGCTACAAAAATTGGCCTGTTTAAAGTGTCAATTTTGGTAATAGTAACACTGCCAGTCGCCAATTCTGAGGTTTCGTAATTTTGCTCACCTGTGTTTTTCGCTATATAATAATTTATGAAATTGTAACTTTTACCAGAGGACCCTGGAATACCTGGTATATAACTTTTTTGATTACACATATATTTTCCTGGCCCCTGAAAATTCTCAATAGAAATATAAAAATTTTGCCTTCCGTCATATTTCGAGCAACGTTGAAAATTAATTAAGAGTGTATTTTTTCTGATATCATAACTAAAAAATCCTTTTTCTCTATCAGGAGTTCCAAAACGCAAACAATTTTCGGAACTGGCAATCCAAAGCTGTCCATTTAACAAACAACCTGCCGTATTGGCTCCGCTTTGGGTGGCATCTGGCAAGGTAGGCTCCGATGATTT
>JANNEK010000057.1:0-34069 GCA_031378605.1 Chitinophagaceae bacterium
AACATAAATTTTTTAGCTATCAACGATTCGCTCAAATATCCTTATTTCATTCCTTATGACTCAACGCCCGGATCTCCTTACTACAATCAGTTTTTGGAGGTCTATGAAAAGGAGAAAATTCTTACGCAGCAGGAAAAGGAAGCGGCTATTTGGTGGAGTGATGATCCGGATGAAACCTTTACGCCACCGGGACATTCTTTTTACCTTGCAAGTTTGGTCATAAGAAAAATAAAACCATCTATCATTAAAACAACTGAAACGTATGCGCGGGTAGGGATGTCCGTTGCAGATGCTTTTCGGAACTGCTGGAAATGGAAGTACCAGTTTTTTTCGGAGCGCCCCAATAATTTTATTACAGAACATATAGATCAGGAATGGAATTCTTTCTGGCCAGATCCGCCATTTCCTGCGTTCCCTTCAGGTCATGCGATACAAGCTGCCGCCACCGCCACCGTACTTTCCGATTTATATGGAGAAAAGTTTGAGTTTACAGATAGTGCTCATGCAGGAAGAAAAAGAGATGAATTACGAAACACCAATTTTGTAGTACGGCATTTCAATTCTTTTTGGGCTCTTGCCGAAGAAACAGCAAATTCACGTTTTTTTGGTGGCATTCATACACCCCAGGATAATACAGCAGGCTTGATCAAAGGAAAGGAAATTGCAGCAAACTTTAATGCCTTGAACTGGAAACGAAAAGCAAAGTAATTTACAACTAACCATGAGTCGATATCTATTATACTTTTTTCTAACTTCATTTATTTTTAAAGCGAATAGTCAAACGCGCTTTACAGATGTAACCAGGGAAGCAGGTATTAATCATGTATTCAAAGTATATGAAGGAATGTTTGGTGGTGGAGCTTGTGTAATTGATTTTAATAAGGATGGTTACGAAGATATTTATATCACAGGTGGTATGCATGACGATGTGTTGTATAAAAATAATGGAAACGGAACGTTCACGAATGTATTTGAGCAATCGGGACTAATGCTTACCAAAAAATATGTAACACAAGGGGTTTCAGGAGCGGATATTAATCGGGATGGTTTTGTTGATCTATTCATCACCACCATTACAACACGCGAAAAAAAACAGGTTATACCAAGAGAAAAAAATCTTCTCTTTTTAAATAATGGGAATGGTACGTTTAAAGATGTAACGAAGGAATATGGATTGGATCAACTCTATTCATTTAGTACCGGAGGGAGTTTTGGAGATTTTAATTCAGATGGTTGGCCTGATATCTATGTTGGTAATTATTTTAATGAGTTTGAGGGAAAACTAAGTGTGATTAATGATAACACCGTTGTAGGTGCCAATCAAATTGCAAAAGGTTATTTACTGTTGAATGAAAAAGGAAAACATTTTCGTGATGCGTACTCGGATTATGGGTTGGATTTTCGGGGGTTTGGATTTGGAGGCGTATTTACAGATTTTGATAATGATGGCGATCAGGATCTTTTTGTAAATCATGATTTCGGGTATAAACGTACACCGGATCTGTTATTAGAAAATCGTTATCCCAAACAATCATTTCGGGATGTGGCGAAAGAAATGGGAATGGACCTTAAGATTAATTCTATGGGTACAGCCGTAGGAGATTATAATAATGATGGGTTTATGGATTATTATATGACCAATATCAAGTTTAATTATTTTATGGTGAACCAGGGTATTGGGAAGGGCTTTCTAAATAAATCCAAAGAACTGGGTGTTGATTTTTTCGCGATCAGTTGGGGAGCTAATTTTGCAGACTTTGATCAGGATGGCGATCTTGATTTATTTGTTGCTAACGGCGATCTAAACCCGAACTGCGTAGCCATGGCCGATTTCTATTATGAAAACGATGGTAAAAAATTTTCAGATAAAGCCCGGGAAACAGGATTGGCAGATTATGGTATCGGTCGTGGCTCAGTTGTATTTGATTATGATAATGATGGCGATCTTGATTTGTTAGTGGTAAATCAGGAAGCTGTGCTTAGGTATCCGGTACCTTCCGTTACCCATTTATTCCGGAATGATTCTACACATGGCAACTGGATAAAAATTGCATTAGTAGGTATTGATGCAGAAACGCACGGGATTGGTTCAAAAATTGAAATCGAAACGGGGGGCAAAAAAATGATTCGTGAAATTGATGGAGGCGGATCGAGTCATCTTTCGCAAAATTCGGTGATTGCTCATTTTGGAATTGGAGATGCTACGAAAATTGATAAAATAACGGTGTATTGGACGGGAGGCAACAAACAAACATTGTTGAGTAGTAAGATAAACCAATTGATTACTATAACCGAAATACCCGCCGTGAAGAAAAATAAATCGTTGTTATATTGGATTGCGGGGGTACTGCTATTAGTGATGGGTATTGTATGGAGATACCGAATGCTAAGGAGATAGAAATAAAATGTTTAAGATTTTATTCTTTTGAAGAACGAGCAATTCTAATAACATAAGATTATTGAATGATACCGTACCATGCCTTCTATATTTATCTGGCTGTGCCGGCTATTGCTCATTTCTTACATTTGGTAAACATTTAACTCTATGATTAAAGAAAAAATTTTAGTGATCGGCGCCTCCGGGCAAATTGGAGTTGAGCTTACGATGGCCCTGCGAGGGATTTATGGTAACGCCAATGTAGTAGCTTCCGATCTACGGGAACAAAATCCTTTGTTGTTGGGAACCGGCCCCTATGTAAGCCTCGATGTAATGAATAAGGAAATGCTGCATGTACAGGTTATTCGTCAGAATTTTACGCAGATCTATTTATTGGCTGCAATTCTTTCTGCCACTGGTGAAAAAAATCCCAACCTCGCCTGGAACCTTAATATGAATGGACTATTGAATGTATTGGATATTGCCCGGGAAGAAAAAATTCGAAAGGTGTACTGGCCTTCTTCTATTGCCGTATTTGGCCCTACATCTCCTAAACAAAACTGTCCGCAACAAACAATTATTGAACCGAGTACTGTATATGGCATCAGTAAATATGCCGGCGAATTTTGGTGCAACTATTATTTCCAACGGTATGGGGTAGATGTTCGAAGCATCCGTTACCCGGGATTAATCAGTTATAAATCTGCACCCGGTGGTGGTACCACTGATTATGCTGTTGAAATTTTTCACGAAGCGATTGAAGAAAAAACCTATGAATGTTTTTTGCAAGAGAATACTTATCTGCCGATGATGTATATGCCCGATGCCATTCGGGGTACTATCGAGTTAATGGAAGCGCCGGCTGATAAAATTTCTATACGCACTTCTTATAATTTATCGGGTATGAGTTTTTCACCCAAAGAAATAGCAGCAGAAATTAAAAAACATATTCCCGATTTTTCAATTACTTATAAAGCGGATGCGCGCCAAAACATTGCCAATAGCTGGCCGCAAAGTATTGATGATACGGTTGCCCGTAACGATTGGGGATGGAAACAGGAATATGACCTTGAGAAAATGACTCTTGATATGTTTACTAATCTTAAAATTATTTAATGAAATCATTGCCAATCGTTATTGTAACGATGCTTCTTATTTCCTGTGCAAATGAGAAGCAAAAAGAAACAAAAGAAGTAGTTGATCCATCTCCTGTTGTTGCAGACACTGTTGGTCAAATAATAGCTATTACCGGGCCCGGCCAGTTAGATACTGTTAAAAAAAGTATTAAAGCGATTGTTACAAAAAAAATAAACGATTTAACTATTACTATTTCTTACCATTCACCCGGAGTTCGCAATCGGGTGATTTGGGGCGGACTTGTTCCTTTTGACCAGGTATGGGTTGCAGGTGCGCATATGGCTACCAGTATTGAATTTAATAAACGAATTACTATTAATGGTAAAAAAATACCTGCAGGAAAGTATGCCTTCTTTGCGATTCCCTCACAAAAAGAATGGACGCTCATTTTGAATAAAAACTGGCAACAACATCTCACTGATAAATATGATATAAGAGAAGATGTAATGCGCGTTATGGTAAAGCCAGATACAATTAACTATTTGCAGGAAAGACTGAGGTACGATATCATTGAACAGAAGGAGGGGCTGGGAGCTATTGAATTACGATGGGAAAAATTATTGATATCAGTTCCCGTTGGGTAATCTTTCCATTTCCTGCTAATTATGAATTTCCATTTTCTTGTCTTAATTTAGCTGTAACACTTATTAATTGCGCAGAATACTTTCTTCAATACTAATCCTTTTTGTTTTTTGTACACTCCAGTACGGAAAAATAGCTACTTACCTTTATTGTAAATGGCAGGCTGAATTAGTACAGCAATTAAAAGATTGCAGTTGCGAATCTCATCTCACCAGCATGTTTGATCAGGAACATGCCGATGGTACCTCAACAACTATGGTTAAAGAAATTGCTGTTGAATATACGAACGGTTTACCGATGAATGCCCTGTTACCATCTATTCCCTTGCTTTCTATCAGCCCCTTTGCTGAATACGATGTCTCACTACTTCAATGTTATCGCTCACCGGCATTCAGGCCGCCTGCTGTTTAATTAAATTTTTTTTTCGTTGTTGTTGCAGTTCGTTGCAGCCATTCATACTATTACTTACAATTGCCATTCATTTATTATTTAAACATACTAAATATGAAAAAGTATATAATCTTTTTATGCCTCACTTTACTTCTTACAATAAATATGCTGCCCTTAATGGCTCAAAGTGATCCATCCTATTTTCAGAAGATAAAAGATGCAAATGGTAATGAACAGCTACTCGGAGCTTGTTCAAGAATTGCATTACAACAAGCGCCTTTTGTAAACTGGTTTCAACCGAATTACGATAGCTATGTGGTAGATTCTGCCACCTGCAAATTTGTAGAACCGTTATTAAAAAATAAGAAGATTACCATTTTTTTAGGTACCTGGTGTGGTGATAGTAAGAGAGAGGTTCCAAGGATACTAAAAATGCTCGACTGTTGTAATTTCCCCGCTGGGCAATTGCAACTTATTATGGTTAGTAACATAGATAGTTCCTATAAACAAAGCCCAACACATGAAGAATGGGGACGAAATATTGTGCGGGTACCTACTATTATTATTGAGGAAGGTGGCAGAGAGAGCGGAAGAATTGTTGAATACCCTGTAATTAGTCTGGAGAAAGATTTGTTAGCTATTTTGAGAAACAATAAATACATTCCTAATTACAGTTCTCAACGGGTAGTAGCGGATTAACAATGTCGTATTCAGCAAAGGGATACTGATGAATATTTGTACAATCGAACAATTAGCAGCAATATTATTTGGTTGGTAATCTGTTAAATAGTTTATTGGTCATTTAAACGACTCTATTATAAAAGTGATTTATTAAACTTGCTGTACTTAAATTTGTGCTATGCAACGTTTAACGCTCTTATTATTATTACTTGCCCAATTGGGTGTACATGCACAGGTAAAGAAAGAATTGTATAAAGGAATTTGGAAGGCTCAATTAAAACGGCAGGATGGAGAATTGGTTGTATTTAATTTTGAAACAAAGAAATTAGAAAGACGATGGCAATTGATTATTCGCAATGCCAGCGAACGGATTGTAGTAAATGAAGTAATGGTAAAAGGCGATTCTGTAAATTTTGTAATGCCTTTCTTTGAATCAGAATTTCGTACACAAGTACAACGCGATGGTTCGTTAAAGGGAATATGGTTCAAAGGAACTGCCTTGCAAACACAGCAATGGGAATTTATAGCTCTTCCAAATCATGTAGTACGTTTTGAATCAGTGCAGGGGAAGGAACTGAATAATATAACAGGAAGATGGGCAGTATCTATAAAAAGGCCCAATGGAACTATACGGCCTGCAGTAGCCGAATTTGTACAAAAAGGTAATTATTTGTCGGGAACTTTTTTAGCTCCTTCGGGCGATTATCGCTACCTGGAAGGGATTGTAACAGGTAACCTGCTGAAACTTTCGGTATTTGATGGATCGCATTCGTATTTATTTACTGCTACTATTGATAACAATCAAAAAATCAGCAATGGAATATTTTATTCAGGATTTAACGGGAAGGAAAACTGGACGGCCATAAAAGATGCAACAGCACAGTTACCCGATGTAGGTAACGCACCTCAATTGAAAGAGGGAGAAGATCGTATTCGTTTTAGTTTTAAAGATATTAACCGCAATATCATTTCTTCGTCGGACGATCGGTTTAAAAATAAAGTAATGATTGTTCAATTGATGGGAAGCTGGTGTCCTAATTGTATGGACGAAACAAAATTTTTGAATGAATTGTATATTAATAGTAAACAACGAGGATTGGAAATTGTAGCATTGGCTTATGAAAATAGTACCGACTTTGAACGTAGCCGCAGTAGTTTATTAAAATTTCAGCAGCGGTTTAATGTTCAGTATCCAATGCTTATCACGGGAGTGTGGGTAAACGATTCTCTTCGAACCGAAAAAACGCTTCCTGAGATTACAGCTATTAAAGTATTTCCGACAACGATATTCATTGGGAAGGATGGGAAAATTCGGAAATTTCATGCAGGTTTTTTTGGTCCGGGTACTGGCGAACACTTTGAATTATTAAAAAAAGAATTCTATCAGACACTTGATGATCTGTTGAAAGAAAAGTGAAAGATGGTAATATTAGGGCACCTATAAATTGTAGTATAATCATCTGAAAAAAATGAATAGAGATATATCTTAAAAATACTTCGTTCTTTTGTGTAAAAAAATAACCACAAGCGCACAAGAGCACAAGAAAATAACTTCGTGCCTTCGTGGCAAAAAATAACCACAAGCTCACTAAAAAAAACTTCGCGCCTTCGTGGTAAAAAAACAACCACAAGAGCACAAGATCACAAGAAAAATACTTCGCGCTTTCGTGGCAAAAAAAATAACCACAAGAGCACAAGAAAACAACCTCGTTCTTTCGTGGCAAATGATATCCACGGGCGCAAAGCCGCTGAGAAGAGTAATGAAAATTATTTTGCGTGAAAAGCCTCCAGGTACTTTGTTTTTTTAATTACAAAGATTCACGAAGAAAGGCCATTGTGATTAGTGAAAAGAGTTCTTAATCTCTCTGCAGTAAAAAATAATTACGACAGAAAGGGTTTAGCTTTTTAATAATATAAATTAACTGCTTTTCTTTTCATTTTTACGGGCCATCTGCTCGCGAAATACTTTTTGAAAAACAATGTCGGAAGGTTTTCCCAAGGCTTCATAAATTTCTTTATAACATTCCTTTTTCAAAAGCAGGGGATCCACTTCAGTGCTAACACCAAGTATTACTTTAATGATGCCTTCCATTTCATTGAACTGATCTAAGTAAGGAGTAAATTCCATCAAAGAAACACTATAATTTTTTTCTTTTGAATAATAACCCAGCGAATAAGTTACATCCTGCGGACCAGCTTGATTATTACTTTTAAAATCCTCTGTTGAAAGCAATAAGGTATCTGCTTTTGTTTGTAGTGGGCGAATCAACGGTTGGCCGGCTCCTGATGATACCTGTAAGAAAAACCGACTTCCTTCAGTTATTGGATAATCTGCAGAATTAAATAAGAATTTCGTTTCCTTTGAAATAAGCATGGCAGTATTTACCGCTTCATTCGTTTCAAAAGCATCTGGTATAGATTCTATTCCTTCGGCCCGCCCACTGAGATAACCTTCTTTTGATTTTAAATGAAAAGTTGATTTCAGCATCTCTACCAGATCACTGCCTTGTTTAGTGGCATTGGCGCTTGGGCTAATCACAAAAATTCCTTTCCCTGGTACAATTACCCTGATAAGGTCTGTTGGTAAAGAAAAAGATAAGATATCCGTCTCCTTTAATTTACTCCCGGTTTTGAGTAACTCTCCGGACGTTTTATTTGTAACTGTTCCTTTAACTTTTGTAACGGTATATTGAGCCACTGTATTTTTAACAAGGCATACCAGCAAAAAAATAAAAAAATATTTTATCATAACAGAATTACTTTGATCGTATGAAATAAAATTGTCCTCCTTCATTTCCCTCTTTTCCAAATGGGTTCAATTCCGGCTCCATGTTCGTTTGGTTTTTTACTCCGTTAAATATAAGATTATAGAGCATTTTTACAGAAAGAAATTTCTGATCATTTTCTTTTAAACTTTTTAGGAGCATTTTTATGAAAACACTTTCCTCAGGAACTTTTTCAAGGCCTCCGCTGGTTAGTATCTGCCTGCTTTTAAAAACATATTCTTTGCTTTTAGGAAGTTGTGGTAATTCCTTCTGGTCGTTTTCCCCCCTCATGGCTGCACTATAACAAGCATCTGACATTAGTAGAATATGCCGGGCCTTACAGTCAAAAACAATTTCGTCTAATTTTTTGTTGGAAATATAATCGAGTTCCGGCCTGTTGGCATTCAGCGGTACCCAATAACCAATGAGTTCATTCCCCGTTTTTCGATAAGTTCCATGCCCTGCAAAAAGTATGATCACATTGTCATCGGTATTCAGCGATTGTAATTTTGAGCTTAAACCCGCTAGGATATCAGCCTGCCCTTTGTTGTAAATCTCTTCTATATTTTCTTCCTTGAAACCGTAGTCTTCCATCAATACTTTTTTGTACGACTGCGCTTCACTGATAGTACTGGGCAATTTAATCCATTTATCTCCTATGTATTCGCTACATGCAATTAATACTGCATGAAAAACCGGTTTGGCGGTAGGAGGAATTGGAGGTATGGATTCAATAGTATTGGTTACTCCAGCGGATATTTCTGTATACTGATAACGTGCTCTTGAAATTTTTCCAGCTTTATTTTGCGTTTGAATGTTGATAGTTCCGGAGCGGTCACTAAGGTTAATTGCGAAATACCCATCTTCGTTAATCGTAGTTGCATTATTTCCATTGATTTTAATCCAATTAATTCCGGAAATATCTTTAACAATACCACTTACAAAAAGAACTCCTTTCTGTGAGAGGTCACCCGATACTACACTGTCTTTTATGATTTCGGGAGTTAATAATTGTATAACCGGTAAGGCATTTTCAGCTAATTTTTTTTCATTGATTTGGTTTGTTAAGCCAGCCACTTTATCAGCCAGATCATTAAAATAAGGGTTAATCAATGAAGCTCTACGGAAATAGCTAAGTGCTTTTTCAAATTGCCCATTCTGCTCAAATGCCCATCCTGTTCTATACAATACATTGGAGTATTCTATGGAAAGCATCGAATTACTTCCCTGCCCGGGATTCACTAGTTTATATTCTTCCAGCGACGACATCAGCAATGCCACCGCCTTGGTATAATCCTTAGTTATAAGATATTCCGTGCAGGCATTGATATAATTTTTTAAGAATCCAAAACTTTTAAATTCGTCTATATAAGAAGATATTTTTTTGTCCTTATAACTTTTATATATTGTACTTGCCTTATCGAATTGGTTGGAGGCAATATAGGCCAATACAAGGTTAATCATAACCCGACCATTGCCGGGTTGAATATCCAGCGCTTTTTGGTAGTCGGCGATAGCTTCCTTGTACCGGTTCGTATTGTAAAGTAACAGAGCACGGTTATTAAGCACATCAATATTTTTGGGTTCCAGCAACAATGCCCAGTTGTAGGCATTTAACGCAGAATCGGGCATGGAGCGTTGCGTACAAATCATTCCAAATATATTCAGCGCTGTAGAAGAGCGGGGTATTACCTTCAGTGAATTCATGATATCTTTTTCAGATTCATTTATTTTTCCAAGGTAATAATAGGCAAGCGCACGTGTATCGAGCGCAGGAGGATATTTATTATTATACCTTAACGCTTCATTACAGTACCGGATAGCCGAATCATACTGATTAATCTTAATAAAGGAGTTGGCGAGGTTAAACCATCCTCCCAATCGTGTGGGATCGAGCGCAATGGCAGCCCTGTAATCTGTAACCGCCTCGCCCTGCCTGCCCAAAGCCAGTAGGGTATTTCCCCGGTTAATTAAAGCATTGATGTTGTTGCCATTTAATTTTAAGACATAATTGAAATTGACCATTGCTGAATCATACAGTCCTCTTGAATAAAATACATTTCCCCTGCCATTCCAGCCTTCAATATTGGCGGTACCAACTCGGAGTACTTCATTGAAATCTTTCATTGCCTGTTCGTATAATCCTTGTTGCAAAAAAAGATTACCACGGTTAGTAAGAGCAACGAGAAGCCTGGGATTGATCCTTAAAGCTTCATTAAAATCTTTAAGGGCAGGTTCGAATTTATTTTGCTCCTTATAAATAAGCCCTCGATTATTTAGGGTGTTCGTATCAGTTGGATTAAGATGCAGAACTTCTTCATAGTCTGATAAAGCTTTTTCAAAATCATATCGTTTTGAATGCAGCTCGGCACGGGCAGTCCATAGCTCAATGGAGGAGGGATTCAAGGAAATCGATTTCGAATAATCAGCCATTGCTTCCTCGTTCTTGTTTAGAAAACTATAAGCATTTCCACGATTATAGTAAGCTGAATAGTATCCGGAATCCAGCAAGATAGCCAGGCTGTAATCACTAATGGCCAATTCATATTGTTTCGTGTAATAAAAAGCATTGCCTCTATTATTTCGCGCATCAAACGATTTGGGATCTATCTTAAGTACTTCTGTGAAATCAGCGATCGCAAGATCGTACTTTAATTGATTCATATAAAAAGAACCCCGGCTTGAAAGTACATAGGCCGACGAGGCTTTAATTCTTACAGCCTCGTTGAAATCTTTTAGTGCCAGATCATTCCTTTGCATTTTTGCATAACAAACAGCACGAGCAGCCATCGCGATTCCATGATCAGGTTTTATTTTTAAAGCAGTGGTATAGTCTTTAAGTGCTTCAGGAAATTTACGGAGAGCAGTATACGCATCTCCCCGAAAAATGAAAGATTCCAAATCTTCGGGTAATTGTTGTATCACCTTCGAAAAATCAATAATGGCGTCCTCCCATTTTTTCAGATCATTCAATAATATTCCCCGGTTGTACAATGCATCAAGTTGGTTAGCATCATTCATTAGTGCCTGGGTATAATCTGCGATAGCTGATTCTTTTTTGCCCAATCTTTTATATAAGTTTCCACGATTTACAAAAGCACCGGTATGTTTCGGATTATTTCTTAAAGCTTCGTTGAAATCATTTAATACCAGATCATTTTTTTTGAGTTGCAGGAAGCACATACCTCTTTGGTTGAATAAATCTGAATTTGTTGGTTCCTTTTCAAGAGCGGTTGTGAAATCTTTAATGGCTAGCTCGTACTTGGCAGTATAATAGTAACTCAGGCCGCGGTTATTAAGGGCACGAGTTAATGTAGAATCATACAAAAGCGCAATTGATAAATCAGTGATAGCCGAGTCGTATTTTTCTGACCAGTAATAGGTTTCTCCACGATTGCGCCATGCTTTCGCAAAACTTGGATCCAACAAAATTGCCTGGCTATAATCGTAAATAGCTTGTGGATATTTATTCTGTATATAATTCGCGATACCCCTCCAATACCAAACGATAGTATCTTTTTGAATCTTTTTTAATACGAAGCTGAAATCCTCCTTGGCAGAATCCAGTTTTTGTTTATTCATATAGGCATAACCGCGTTGCTTTAATGCTAAAATGTTTCCAGGGCTTAATTTAAGTGCTGTTCTACAGTCTAACAATGCTGATTCAAACTGTTCTTTATCATTATAGGCCTTGCTCCGGCTGATATAGCCTCCGGCACTATCCGGTTGTTTTTGTATTTGTATAGTTGCCCGTGCAATACGAACATCAGCATTTTCTTCCTGTGTATAGGAAGAAAGAAAGGCTGAAAGGGAAAAAAATAAAAAAATTAGTTGTCTCATCGTAAATCGTTCTGGTATAAGTCAAGAGCATCAACCTTATTTAGGCTTCGTTTCATATTCAATCTTTTTTTCAGGTAAATATTTTTTTTGCCTTATATATTCAATGCCCGATAAAATCAGGGATGGTAAAAAAAGTGCTACCTGATTGTCAAATAGAAATACACAGATTAATGATAATAATAACATCGATCCAAAATAGGATATATAGCTTTTTACAAATTTCTGAAGGTATGAGGAGAAAATAAATTTAAAAGGTAATTTCACAATAGGAATCTTACTGAACCACGCGGTATAGCTCAACGAACTAAAAGCAAGCAACAGGGTTATGAGAAAGCCAACATTGATGATATGTTGGTTATTAAGTAATGAAAGATAAACATTTGACAAAAGTACGGGCCCGGCTATTTTTCCTAACGGTGTAATATGACTGTCCATTTCAAAATTCCCAATCATAATTATTTTTTTATCGAAAATACCGGAAAAAGAAATCGAATCAGAGGACGCTAACAGAAGCAATTCTCCGAGATTATAATATTGAGTGGTGGAAGTTTTTGTAGCGTCTTTCACTTCATTGTCCTTAAGATAATATTCAGGCCAAATGGCTGAAAGGCATAGTCGGCCATTGCAGGTTGCGTAAAACCAATGATCCTTATAAACAGCCTGGTTTAATTTTTCATGTAGTACGATGGGTATGGAAGAAACCTTGCTGTGATTTAAGATTCTGAATTTATTAAAACTTGAACCGAATGTTTGATAATCCGAATAGGCATATTGAGAAGGGAAGAGTGGGTTTTTATAATTGCCTTCGGAATCTTTTACCAATGGAATTAATAATTCTTTATTTCGGGCAATTTCGAATTTAAGTAAGGAATCGATTTGCAAATTATGCGTATAGGGGTAATAGAACTGAATATCCAGCACGGTAAACAAAGGTTTTTTTGTTTCATTGTTTATCAGTTTTAGTAATTGGTAGATCTTATCGCGGTCTGATACAGCTACCTGGCCATAATCGGTCGTATCGTCAACCAGGGCAAGATCTTTTCCTGTGTTTATAAAAATAATTGCAGTATTTTTTTCGGGAACTGGTTTTATGAATTTGCTTTTTAACTTTATTACTTTCTTAAAAAATCCGTCTTCCACAGAAAGGGAGAAATCATAGTTTTGATAAACCCATGTTATAACCAGAATAGTTAAGCCACTTAAAAATGAAATAATGATTTTTTTTGTCATAAAGCATTCGTTAGATCCTTGCAGCGGTTTAACTTTAAAAATTACTTTTCTTTAATACATCTCTGGCTTTATTTCCCAGCGCATCAATCAACTGGCTGCTATTATCAATCAGTACCTTTGTAATAAATTTATCTTTCGAACTTTCTTTTACTTTGGCGATAATTGAATATGCGCCCTGGCTAAAAGATCGCGCTGCAATATTATTTGAAGGGATATAATATCCAAAAGAACGAGGTACAATAAAACTTTTTCCATCTACCTGTTTACCTTTTAATTTTTCATAATACTCAGCATACCCTTCACTTTTTTTATCGAGCGGAGCATTTCTTAGTGTAAAGAAAAATTTACCAAGCTCTACTTTATCAAAAAGTTGGCCCATATCATTTACATAAGACGTTACAAAAGTGATCTCAATATCCATATTAATCGATTTTTTCTGACCACTTGTGATTTTTGCTTTGCTGTAATTGAGCTCCAGGTCCTTCAGTTTTAATCGAAAAATTGAATTATTGATGATCTCTTGGGGCTTTGTAGTATCGAGCATGAAGGTAGCCCTAAAAGCAGTGTCGATTTTTCCATCTTTATTAATAAAGGTTCGGCTTAATGTGAAGCCACTGAATTGCATACCCGAAGGATCAAATGGGCTTTCTAACGAAAGTTGGTCATAAAAGTATAAGTCGGTTAAGGCAGAAGAATAATCGGCAATATATTTTTTCCGATCGTTTGCAATCATTTGTTTTACGGCATTGGTAAATAGCGAAACGGCTCCTCCCAGTAACGGGCTAATCAGGGTGCCTTCCCTTAATGCACTTGATCTATCTGAAAGAGATGGAACCACTTGTTTTTTTAAGGAAGCATAATTTAATGTATTTGGTTTTTCATCCACCCAAATTCGTGCACGTTCCCCTTTTATCGCATATCCGTACTCGGTACTTTTACACGATATGCCAGTTGCTATTATTACTATCCATACTATTAGAATGAATTTCTGACGATTTTTTTTCATTATGCTTATGATTAATAAATATTTTTTTTAGACAGCTTTTCACTTTCTTGATTGATCTTCCGATTTTTTAATTGCAGTATCTTCAGCAAGTTTTGTAACGGGTTCTACTTTAACACCTTTAAGCGGCTCGTCAGAATCAGGCTTTTTGTCGAAATATAAATTGAATAGGTTAGGCGCAAGATAACTTCGCCATTCTTCTTTCCATTTTGCAAGATCTGGATAAAAGGGTGTTTTAAAATTTAGTGCCAACAAAAGATTTTTCGGTGTATACTTTGTAGCCAGTTTTTCCCTCTCAATACAACTATAATGAATCCTTTCGTTGCGTATAACATTATATTCTGTTACTACTCCGGTATCATCCTCTTCACTTATTCCAATGATCGGTTTATTGATTTCACGAATTCGCTTTGATAGCAGAGAAAAAATTCCCGAGATTGAATTACGCAATTCTGCTCTTGGATTTGGTTTAATATTTTCTTTGAGGTAGCTTTCTTTGAAAGCAAGGTTGGTAGCTTGCGCTTTTTGAATCATCCAGTCGAGTGCTATATCACTTAAACCAGTGTCAGCATATCCGCCACCCACATTACTATGAGTTCCCGGAAACCAAACCTGTTCTATTTCCTGTTTAACCTTTTCCCGCCTTACAGAATGGCTTAATTCCCACAGTGTGGGTTGGAACAAAGATCTTTTTTCATCAAGCGCTACTGCATGATACGCATAGTCTACATCACTACTTAATTTAACATCATGAAACTGGTGCTCTTTGTTGAACCACATCAACATTTTTACGGGAATCCCCAAAGAGCCCACAGTATCCCATACACCAATAAACTTTATTCGGGTTGTTTGGCTATATCTTTTTTTAAATCCCACCATCAGGTCACTATCCGGATGGGTAATTGAGTTCCTGTCTCTATAAAGTGAATAAGCTTCATCCACGAGATGAAGATACTGAGGTAACATAATTCCACAATTTCGAATTAGGCCAATTAAGCTTCTTGCGGTATAGGCACCCCTGCTAAATCCAAATAGATAAATGTCATCGCCCGGCTCATAATTCCACATAATAAATTTATAGGCGTCCTGTATATGCCGGTCAATTCCATTTCCTGTAATTCCTCCAAAAAAAATATCAGATAGCGAATACTTTGTTCCAATGCCCTGGCCATAATACTTTATCTGGTTAATACCATCTGGTCCAACCGGTGCAAGCGCTTCATACATTTTTAAAACATTGGTTTTAACCTGTATCCCTCTATCGGTATTACCAGGTTTATTCCAGGTGCCATCGCAGCAAATGATGATACGTTTCATTACAAAAGATTGGGGTTAAGAAGAGGTAGTTGACCAGGACGATGGATTGAACCGGAACCATTTCGGTCTTTAAATTTATCGCTTCTTTTCAAGGTAAACAAAAAAGGGTACAAAAACGTTTATATCAATTGTTCATACAAGGAATACCCCACCCATTTAAAAGTCTCAGGGAAAAGGCTCGAATGGACAAGGAGTAAAAAGGGCAAATAACTAAATTGTTAAATTTATTTATGTGATACCTTATTAATACTTTCACGCCACGATTTTAGTAAAAAAAATGAAATAGTTTTATCATTTTTAATACTGGTTTAATTCTACTAAATACGATTATTTTGAAAACAACATTGAAAACTACAGCGGCTTATTTATTGATGGTGTTGCTTTTGCCTAGTTGCAAAAAAGGGAACGGAGATGGTGGTTCCAACACTGGAATTTCTATATCCAATACTACGCAGTATCGATCAACAGCGCCTTCCATCTTACGTTTTTTGGTTACTCTTGAAAAAGCATCCAGTCAGCCAATTACAGTTAACTATACAACATTAGCCGGCTCTGCCACGGCAAATAAGGATTTTAAACCAACTGCGGGCGTGCTTACAATTTCTCCTAATCAATTGGAGGGGTATATAAATGTAGAAGTTACCGGCGATAGTACCAGGAAGGACGATCAACTGCTTTATGTAGAATTAAGTAATGCTGCTAATGCTACACTTGCGAAAGCAAAAGGTACCGGTACCATCATTAATGCCAACGGGCTTTACTTTCCGGTTGATAATGCAGGATACTCTACGCCGCTTAGCTATCCGGGTTATACGCTTGCATGGAGTGATGAATTTAATAATAACCTGATAGATCCTTCTGCATGGACGTTTGAACAGGGAAAAAATAATGGCTGGGGTAATAATGAATTACAGAACTATACGAATAGTACAGAAAATGCATTTGTTTCTGCCGGCAATCTTGTGTTAGAAGCCAGGCGCGAGTCTGCTGGCAGTGCGAATTATACTTCGGCCCGAATGATTACAAAAGGAAAGAAAGTATTTAAGTTTGGGAGAATAGATATTCGGGCAAAATCACCTAAGGGGAAGGGGATATGGCCTGCATTATGGATGCTGGGCAACAATATTGATGCGGTTAACTGGCCCGCATGCGGTGAGATTGATATATTGGAATTATTAGGGCATGAACCTAATAAAATTTATGGCACGATGCATTGGGGTGCTAATGCAACCAGTCACGCATTTAAAGGAACCAGTTATGTATCAAGTATGGGATCTTTCGATCAGCAATTTCATGTGTATAGTATTATTTGGGTAGAAGACTCGATAAAAGTTTTGATAGATGATCAACTCTATTTTCAGTTTTCCAGGGCAGATGTAGGAGCTGCTTCCTACCCGTTCAATGCAGATTTCTTTTTTATTTTCAATATAGCAGTAGGCGGTAATTGGCCTGGCTCTCCCGATAGTACAACCGAATTTCCGCAGCGATTAGTGGTTGATTATGTAAGAGTATTTCAATAAAGAGTCGTTTAAACAGAATTTTGATAAAGTTTTGACAGCCTAAATGATTTCAAGAGCTTTTTCTTAAAATCAGCGACCAAAAAAATAAAAAACCAATGCACCAGCAAGGGTTGATGCATCGGTTGATCTAAAACTCGGTATATCTAAATCGTTCAGCTAAAATTACAAAGGCCTGATCCAAATATTTCTAAAACTCGTTGGGTTGCCATGATCCTGTAGTTCTATAGGTTCTTTGTCTTTATGCATTTCATAGTTTGCTACACCAATATATTGGGTGCCTCCTAACAGTACTCCGTCTCTTTGTACCAATATTCCGTTATGAAGTACGGTTATACGTGCCTGTGAACGAACAGTTCCGTTTTCATAAAAGCGGGGAGCAGTAAAAATAATATCATAGGTTTGCCATTCACCAGGAGGGCGGCAGGCATTAACCAATGGTGGCAACTGTTTATAAATGCTGGCAGCCTGTCCGTTTACATAGGTTTTGTTATTGTAATTATCAAGAATCTGCAACTCATAACGTCTCATTAAAAAAATGCCGCTGTTACCACGTCCCTGGCCATCACCTTTAACTTCTGCGGGAGTGCGCCACTCAATGTGTAGCTGACAGTCTCCAAAACCTTCTTTAGTTTGAATATTTCCTGCTCCACTTGATACTGTCATTGCACCATTATCGAGTATCCATTTAACAGGGCCTCCCTTAACTTGCTGCCATTTATCAAAGTTGCGGCCATCAAATAAAATGATTGCATCAGAAGGAGCATCAGCAGTTGTTTTGCCAGGAGTAACTACATTGGGTTCGGGAGACCAGTATTCACTAAGTTTTGGGTCGCCATTACGATTAATTGCCTGAGTCATGCCCGGCAATGTGCTAACAATCGATATTATCACTAGAAAATACTTTTTCATATATTTTTTTTTAACGCTTTAAGGAACAAGTTAATACAAAGAAACTTTTTGAAAATTATTTTTTTATACACTTGTTAGAGAAAAATCTATTGTATATGATGCAACGATAAATGTCCCGAATGTATCTGTTGTAAGTATTCTGTTAAAATACGGTGAGAAGCAAAGATGAAAAAGTAAGTATCGTAAATGTACCTGTTTTGGTTTATTGAGGCTACCCATAAGTAAGTATTTTTTAGAATATGTTATTAAACTATTGCAGAATCGATAATTAAACTGTTCTTTTATATTCCTTTCGACCTTATCCCCAAGAATTTCAGACGCTTATTTAATTTAAATAAAAATGTATGAAAAATTTACATCAATTTTTCTATGGGGGCATTCTATTGCTTGTTATTAACTCTTGCTCTAAAGACAATGGAGAAGCAGTTCAAAAAAAGAGAGCAGAAGAATTTAAAAACCTTGTAACCGACAAAAAATTTAAACTAATAGATTTTTATAGCGATAAGCCCATCGATTATATAGAAAATGATCAGATAATAAAAGCTGAAACAGATCTTCGGCCTTATATCAAAATCTATTTAAACGATGATGAAAACCTTTTCAGCAGCGATGGCAGTTTAAAAATATATCAGAACAATATCAAATATGCTGGCAATGATACATCGGTTTTATCGCGCAATTTCAGTGTGCGGTGGAATGCCACAGAGGCATCCATGAATTTTGTTGATTACTTTTATTTTCCTCAATGGTATAAATTATCCGAATTCAGTGCCGATTATTTTACCATTTACCTCGATTGGCATATTGGAGGAGCAAAAATTTATTCCCGTTTCGTGCGAATAACACCCTAATCTCTTTAGTTGAATTATAGCATCTATTTTTCTTCAAAAAGGTAAAAGCCGTAAGGAGGAATTATTAGATGTTCATGGTCATGCCCCACTGTAAACAGTCGATTTGTCCAATGATCGTACAATGCTTCCGGCGAAGATCCATGTTCTTTAAACGCATACCAGGTTAAGAAAGCTTCCTTGTTACTGAAATTGAAAACACAATAAAATTTATGATTTTCTTCGGTTCTTAAAAAACCAGCCACATGAATGTTGTGAGGATTTAACCAACTAATATTTTTATGGTCTGCAACAACTCTGTTTTTTTTTCTAATTTTTATAAGGCGTTGTGTTGAAGAAAAAATAGAATATTCAATCGTATTTTTTTTATCAATAAGATCATTTTTTTCCCAATCAATAATAGGCCGGTGCATCCACCGATTGTCGTAACTCTTACCCGAATCGTTTAAATATTTATAATCATTTGTGTAGCCAGCTTCATCCCCATAAAAAAGCATTGGAATTCCACCCATAAAAAAACTATGGGCCTGCATCAGGATAATTTTTTTTATAGACAATTCAATATCGATTTTACTGTTTGATAGAATTGCTTTTTCCAGTCCGCATAAAGAAGCTAATGATCCGCTGATACGAGCGTCATTATTTTTTGGGTTAACAGAAAATAAAGAACCAATAGCTGGTGAACTTTCAAGTGCACCAGAATAGTAATCTTTTAAAAATTGACGATGTTCAAACGGATTAAACCCTGCATGTGCAATCATATAATCATCATAGCCTAAACCAATATCATCGTGGCAACGGGTATAAGTAATCCAGGTAGTACCGAATGGTTTTTGTAAAATTTCATGTTGGGCTGCAAGCATAACCCTGGTATCTCCGGTTGCCAGAGCATCCCATTGAAGTGCCATGTGCGTGGCGTTGTAAGCAACATCACATTCTTTGGAAGTATAGGCACCTGTACCAAAGTATTTCAATATTTCTTTGGGTGCAACAATTGCTTCGCCCAAAAGGGCCATCCCGGGAGTTGCAACCAATACACACTGCTTGATTAAACGTAAAAGTGTATGCGCTTGTGGCAGATTTTGACAACTGGTGCCTGCTTCCTTCCAGATAAAAGCAGGGGCGTCAATTCTCACTATATCTGTTCCCAAATTTGCATAAAAGAAAATCGTATCCAGCATCGAAACAAAAACTGCCGGGTTAGAATAATTAAGATCCCATTGGTAATTGTGAAAAACAGTCATTACCCATTTACCTGTTTCCGTATTAAAAGTGAAGTTGCCGGGAGCCGCCTCCGGAAATATTTCAGGTAATTTTTTTTCGTACCTGTCTGGAACTGTACGATTAGGGTACATATAATAATAATCCTGGAATTCAATACTTCCTTCTTTTGCTTTTTGCGCCCACTCATGCTTGTGAGAAGTATGATTGAGAACAATATCAAGCATCAGGTACATATCCGATGCCCTTAACTTTTGTTGAAGGGCTTGCAGGTCTTCCAGGGAACCAAATCGTTCATCTACTTTTCTAAAATTTGAAACGGCATAGCCACCATCGCTTTCTCCCTCAGGGCTCTCAAATAAGGGCATCAGGTGTAAAAGATTAACGCCTAATTTTTCAAAATAGGGTAGTTTTTCGGAAAGATTTTGAAGGTTTCCACAAAATCGATCCACGTATAAGCTCATGCCGGCAATTTCGTTACTAAGAAACCATTGACCCTGTTCTTCTTTCAACTCATCTCTTTGTATAAGTGCTGCAGATCTTTTAGTATGTGCATGTACGATCGTTTCAATAAGGCTTTCAAAACTACTATCATGCAACGGATGGGTTCCGTAAAGTTGGTGATAAAGGGTTTGAATAGAAGCAGCATGGGTTATCAACCGTGTATAAAATAAATTACCTGAGTTGGCAAAATCTACATGTTGCTTTCTTAATAAAGTATTAATCTGTTGAAGCAGGGATTGATTGTTCAAGGGTGTAAATTTTACCGGAATATATCGTTACTTAAATGTTTAAATGCTTCCATCGCCCCAAGATATTCACAGGTACGGGCTCCTGCTTTATTTCCATTCAAAATTATGTTGGTCCATTCTTGTGAATCAAGCGATTGAATTTTACTTAGGGAGAATTGACCTAACTGATATAGTACTGCGCCAACAAAAGCGTCGCCAGCCCCGGTGGTATCTACCGGATTAACAGGGATACTTGGTATACGAAAAGTATTGCTGTTTATTCTTAATAAGGTTCCTTCTTTGCCTAATGTTATGGCAAATACAGCAGTAGTACGTTCCTTCAAATCTGCAGCCGCATCTGTTATAGTTTGTTTACCCGTAAGTAACATTGCTTCTTCATCGCTGAGTTTAAAGAAATGGCAATTATTCAAAAAATTCCACGACTGATCAATAAAGGATTGGATATTATTATTAAAAAGGAGGTGGCGGTAATTTGGGTCAAAACTTATAACAATATTTTGCTCAAGCGCTTTTTTCAAAAGTAATAAATAGGATTTCTGTAAAGGACCAGGTAAGAAAGCGGTGGCAGATCCAAAATGTATTATAGAATATTCGGTTAAATCAATTTGGTTCACCTCATCATTTGTTAATTGGCCATCTGCTCCTCTATTAAAATAAAAATCGCGTTCACCGTTTTCCATTAGAGATACAAAGGCAAAGGTGGTGAAGTGAGCAGGATCCTGTAATACCCATTTAGTATTCACTTTAAAAGAACGCATTACTTCTATCAGGTGATTGCCAAAAGGGTCGGCCCCTACTTTGGCGATTAAGTCGGCCTGGCCACCAAGTGCTGCAATAGCCGCTGCAACATTTGTTGGCGCACCTCCGGCTTTTTTTAAAAAATGATCGCCCTCCGAAAGTGATTTGCCTTTATCGGTACAAATCATATCTATTAAGGCTTCACCAATACAAAGTATTTTCATAATATAATTTCTATGCTGTTTTCAGTATAAAAAAATGATTTGAAGAATGGGTTACATTCAATTTTTTACAATAGATGTTTGCGCTAGTGACCGCCTCCCCGAATTAATACTTCACTTGATGTTGGATCTGATTTTTTCAGTTTTATAAACGATACGCATAATGCTGCAAGTAATAAAAATATTCCCGCAAAACTAATTGCATTAGTTGGTGATCCGTTTAGTAAATGACTATATACCCAATCAAATGTCCAGGTTTGTATTAACATAGGAATTACGATAAACATATTGAATATGCCCATATAAATCCCTGTTCTATTCGGAGAAATACTCCCTGCAAGCATTACATAAGGGTTCCCCATCATACTCGCCCAGCAAAGACCCATTCCTACCATTGGTACAAATGATGTGTTCGCATCATGAATCGATGGAAGCCACAATAAACAGATTCCAGCCAAAGCAAGACATGCGGCATGTATCCATTTAGGGCCAAATTTGCGGGCAACGATTGCTAAACCGAAAGCGGAGAAAAAAGCAATAAAATTATAGGTTGCTCCAATTTGACCTTTTAATAAATCAGCCGATTGAAACTCTGCTGATTTATCGTTTGAAGTATTATAAACAGATAGTGCAAGTGAAGAAGTGATTTTTTGCCAGTAACAAAAAAAAGCATACCAACTAAAAAATTTCATTGGAAACATAAGTTTCATGGTAAGTGGCATTTCCTTTATTGCCTGAAATATTTCTACAAACAGGTTTTTTATACCACCCGGCATTTTTTTTATTTCAGAAATCTCTTCCTGACTTAATGGATATTCTTTAGTTGTTTTTAAAGTCCACAATATTGAACTGATGGAAAAAACAGCTCCTATCATAAAGGCTGTTATGGTAGTAAATGGAATATTATGGGTATTCATGCCGTCCTTATTCATTCCAAACCATACAAGAAGTGTGGGAGTAAGGTAAGCAAGTGTTTGGCCCAAACCTGTAAATGCACTTTGAGTTAAAAATCCTATCGAATGTTGTTCTTTCTTCAGTTTATCACTCACAAAAGCACGATAAGGTTCTTGTGTAATATTATTTGCTGCATCAAGAATCCATAGAATGCTTGCAGCCATCCAAACAGATGGACTATAAGGCATGGCTAATAATGCAAGGCTACAAAATATTGCGCCTATAAGAAAATAGGGTCTTCTTCTGCCCCACCTGCTTATTGTTTTATCGCTCATTGCACCAATAATAGGCTGAATGATTAAACCTGTCATTGGGCCTGCCATCCATAAGAAGGCCATCTTTCCTTCATCTGCTCCGAGATGCCTGTAAATGGGTTCCATGTTTGCTTGCTGCAATCCGAAACTATATTGCAAACCAAAGAACCCAAAATTCATATTGATAATCTGCCAGAAGCTTAAAGATGGTTTACTAAATAACATAACAATTGTAGTTTGTTTATGATAAAGCCCTAAAACAAATTCTAAATAGGAAATTTACTTCGCAAATTGTTTCTATAGGCAATAATCTATTCTTTTTATCTGCAAACGTTTGCAGTATGATTGAGTTTATCTTAATGTACTTATAATGATACTTCTTCTGTGTCAGTAAAATCTATAAGAGTGAAATGATTTTACATTATAATCAAGATTGTTAATATAGGTAAGACATGTTTTAAGTAGAATAAGAACCAATACTCAATTAAAATCAAATCAGCTTATGCTCATATGCGTATTTTACAAGCCCAATAACGCTATTGGTTTGTGTTTTTCGGAAAATATTTTTACGATGGGTTTCTACCGTTCTTTCGCTAATAAAAAGCGTTTCTGCAATTTGTTTATTACTATATTCTTTTTCGATCAGTTTTATAATTTCCAGTTCCCGCTCGGTGAGGTGTGCTTCAGCATTTTCTTTTCTTCGTTTACTGACCCGGGTTATCTCCTCCAATACTTCTTCACTAAAATAAATTCCTCCGGCAGCAATTTTTTCAAGCGCTTTCAGCAATTCCGTTTTACCTATATTCTTTAATACATAGCCTGCTATGTCGGCATCTTCAATCATATTATTAACAATATCTCCCTGTCCGCTCATCGACAAGGCCATGATTTTAATTGCCGGAAATTTTTGTTTTACCTGCTTAGCCAATTCAGCGCCATTTAAACCCGGCATCATTACATCGGTTAAAAGTATATCGGTCGCATTGCCTGCCAGTAAACCGATAACAGAATTGGATTCAGTAGTGGTACATACTACTTCAAAGGCAGGATGTCCATGCAGTAAGGAAAGTAATCCATCAATAACTATCTGGTGATCATCTACAATTGCAATTTTAATTTTCTTCATGCTGAACGGGTGAATGGAGAAGCAAACCTGTTAGTTATTTTTAGTAAGGAAAGATAATGGATTAAATGATAAAAAATATTATACGGCCGCCGGTATATGAATAGCTACCAATGTTCCTTTACCTTTCTTAGAATCATATTCTACTGTTCCCCTCAGGTATTCTACCCGCGTACGTATGTTTTTTAAACCAAGCCCATCAAAATTACGCTGGTCGTTGGTGTCAAACCCCTTACCGTTATCTTCAATAGTAGCACTTATGCCATCTATATCTTTAATCAGGGAGATATCCAGTTGATTTGCTTTTGCATGTTTTAATACATTATTTACACATTCCTGTATTACCCGGTACAAGATCGTTTCTAAATTAGTATCCAGTCGTTCATTTAATCCTTCGCTATGCAAATCGATTCGGATCATTTTATGATCAATCTTATCCGTAAATTCTCTAATAGCGGCCGCAAGACCCATCTTTAATAAAGCATTGGGCATCATATTGTGTGAAACAGTTCTTACTTCTTTACAGGATTCATCGACTAATGCAATGATTCTTTCAAATTTTAAACGCAATTCGGGCGTATTAAAAATTAATTCATTTTCGAAAGCAGAAAGATTCATTTTTGCAGCGCTCATAGTTTGCCCAACGCCATCGTGCAAATCTTTAGCAATGCGTTGTCGTTCGCGTTCCTCTGCCTGCAAAACGGCGCGTGTAGAAATTTCCTGTTGCCGTAACATTTCAGCCTGTATAGCTGTTTTTTGTTTCAACTGGTAGCGGCGATACAATGAATAAGCGAGAAATGCTCCGAGAGCTACAAGTATTATGATTGCAACGATAGTAAGATTTTTCTTTGCAAGCTCGGACCGCTGTAGCAGAATTTGCTGCTCTTTTTTTTCCGTTTCGTATCTCGTATTCAGTTCTGCTACTTGTTTTGTTTTTTCTATTGTAAATAATGAATCTTGAATAAACGCATATTTCTTATAGTAGTTCAGCGCTGACTGGTAGTCGCCACTATTTGTAGCAATGGATGAAAGTTCTTTGTAATTGCTGGATTGAAGTTCTGGATATTTTAATTGTTCAGCTACCTTGTTGCTGAAAATTAAACTTTGAATAGCATTATTGTAATCGCCTCTGGCAGAATAAAGAACTCCCATATCTGTATACGTTAGTGCTATTGCAAAAGTATCTTTTAGTTTTTCTCTTATCAAAAGAGCTTCCTGCAGATTTTTTTCTGCAGAAGAATAATTTTTTTGAATAACATTCACTCCGGCAATAAAACTAAGTGCATAACTAATTCCTGTTTCATCCTTTAATGCTTTTGCTATTTTCAGGGATTCTTCATATCTGCGGATGGCTTCCGTAAAATTCTCCTTGTACTCAAACACTACGCCCGATTCGTTCAAAATCATTTGTATGCCCGACGAATCTTTCAGATCGGTGAATAATTGCTGCGCCCGGTCATAATAAACAAGTGCTTTATCAAGCTCCCTGGTTTTTCTGTACAGTTTGGCAAGATCATTAAGGGCAAGTGCCAGTTGTTTTTTTTCTTCCAGCTTTTCCAATAAGGTGATAGATTCATAGTATAGAGAAGCAGCTTTTTCGTACTGACCTTTAAAATAATAAGCTACTCCGGTGTTTCTTACCAAATTTGCATAGATCAAAGAATTTTTTGTTTCTTTTATCAGCAGGAAGGCTTTTTCACTCAATACAATTGTTTTATCAAAATCTTTTATACTATAAAATTCTACGAGCTTATCATAGGCTGCCAGCTTATGTGGTATACTGCTGTTCTTTGCGTCAACGATCTTTTGCAAACTATCAATCTGGGAATGGCTCAAAAAGGGAAATCCTAAGAGAATTATTAAAATATACCGTTGAAATTGTTTCATAATTGGGAAAGAGTGTTATAGTCCAAGTACATCATTAATTGTAAAGATGCCTTTTTTGCCTGCTAAAAATTCTGCAGCCAAAACTGCACCGGTAGCAAATCCCTTACGGTTATGCGCTGTATGAATAATTTCAATATCATCGATCTCACTTTTGTAGGAAACGATATGGGTTCCGGGAGCCGGATCAATTCGCTTACTGATAATCGAAAGCTCTTCAGCTATTGGAGAAGAATGATTTACCCAATTTTTTTTGCGCGAAATTTTTTCAAGTACCTGTTCGGCTAAAGTTATAGCCGTTCCACTTGGCGCATCCAGTTTTTGTGTATGATGTATCTCTTCCAATTCAATTTTATAATTCGATTGCTTTTCCATCAATGCTGCTAAATACTTATTGATTTCAAAAAAAATAGTTACACCAATACTGAAATTACTGGATACCAAAAGGGCCGCATTGTGTTTGGTACATGCTTCTTGAGCTTCTTTTAAATGTTGGAGCCAGCCAGTAGAACCACTTACCAGGGGTGTGCCTGCCCGCATACAGGTAAGTACATTTTTAAGTGCGGTTTCCGGCCCCGTAAATTCAATGGCTACATCAACCTTGGTTAAGTTTTCGATGTTTAGATCAGACTGATTACTTATATCAATCGTAAAAGCAATATTGTGGCCCCTTTGCAACGCAATTTCTTCAATGGCTTTACCCATTTTCCCATAACCTATAAGCCCAATGTTCATGATTGGTTGTTTAGTATTTTAATTTATTCGATAATAAATTTTATCGCAGTGAAGTTATGGTTTTTGGGGAATTGCGTCCGATAGAAAATACGAGGCTCAGGCCAACAGCAGTGCTTCCTGAAAGGAGTGTTGGTTTAATATGAAAACTAAGATCGTCGCTTACATCAAATTCCTTTAAATGTCCATCAACCGTAGCATCTACCACATTCAATCCCCAGGTAAGTAAGATAAATAAGATTGAATAATCCATACTTCGCCTGAACTCATTTCGGTAATTTAACAAAGATGGAAGAGATCGTTCGGGGTTGGTAAAAAAGATATGTAATTTTACATCTACCCGTTGGCGATAGTTAGCCGTATCAATAGGGTCGGAGCCCAGCATACGTGCTGCATCCCGGGTTTTATTGTACCATTTTTTATTGTATAAAAAAGTACCCACCGGAACGCCAATAGCAGCATATACAATAGGTATTTTCCAATATTTTTTATTGTATGCCTGTCCCCATCCTGGAATGATGGCGGAACGGATGGTTGCTTTACGCGGACTATGTATTGATTTGCCAAAACTGTCTCTGAATGCGGCCGCCCCTTTTTTTGCAAGGATGGCTGTATCGATGGATTGCGTATCCTTTATAGATAAAGAATCTCTTTTTTGTGCAAGCCCCAAAAAAGTAATTAACTGAATTATCGTTGCGAGGAGGAAAACTCTTATCATGCCTGCATAACTTAATTAGCGGTAACGCCTACCAGGTCTAATATTTTATTAAGATCTGTTATTGAATAATACTCAAGTGTAATAGACCCATGTCCTTTCTTATTATGATTGAGTTTTACTTTTGTGGCGAAATGTGAAGCTAAATTATCTTCTATTTTTTTGTAGGCAGGTGGCAACTGTGCTTTTACCGAATTTTTAACAGGATTGTTTACTTTATATAATTTGCGAACCAATTCTTCTGTTTGCCGTACTGATAATTTGCGTTCAACTGTTTCATGAAAAATATACAATTGCTTATCGATTGTGTCTACATTTATAAGGGCTCTTGCATGCCCCATGCTTATTTCATTTTTGCGAACAGCTACCTGAATATCTGGCGGCAATTTGAGTAAACGGATATAATTGGCAACCGTACTTCTTTCTTTACCCATCCGTTCTGCTACCTGTTCCTGTGTATGGTTTAATTCATCCATCATTCTTTTATAGCTAAGGGCAATTTCCATTGCATTGAGATCTTCCCGTTGCAAATTTTCAAGTAAGGCCAGCTCAAGTAACTGGTGATCATTTGCCTGGCGTATATAAGCAGGAACATCATTTAATCCGGCAAGTTTGGCAGCGCGCCAGCGGCGTTCGCCAGAAATCAGCCTGTATTTACCCCCCGGTAATAAGGTAAGTGTAACGGGTTGAACAAGATCGTGTATTTTAATAGAAGCAGCGAGTTCATTAAGCGCCTGTTGATCAAAATCGCGCCGGGGTTGTTTAGGATTCGCTTCAATTTCGTTTATTGGAATACGTTGCATAGAAGTAACCGCTTCCACTACCGAATTTTTTAAGGTACCCGTATTTGTTTTAAGATCCGAATCAATACTTTGTAACAGGGAGCGAATTCCTTTACCCAGTGCTTCTTTATTATTTTGTTTAGGACTGCTCATAATTAGAATTTTGGAACGTGATACAGGCAACATGTTTAAAACCCATCCGGAAATTTAAGAATGGTCTTCTTCCGGCAACTCCAGTACTCTTTCTGCCTGGCTAATTTTTGTCATATTATTTTTTTGAAGTACTTCTTTGGCGAGATTCAGGTAATTCATGGATCCTTTACTTTGTGCATCATACAGAATTACCGGTTTCCCTACACTCGGGGCTTCACTTATCCGGGTATTTCGATGAATGATGGTACTGAAAACCATTTCATCAAAGTGTTTGCGAACTTCACTTACTACCTGATTGCACAACCGAAGTCGGCCATCATACATGGTCATTAATATCCCTTCTATTTGTAGCTCCTTATTAAGTCTTGATTGTACAATTTTTATGGTGTTCAATAGTTTGCCTAATCCTTCCAGTGCAAAAAACTCTGTTTGAACCGGAACAATTACCGAATCGGCTGCTACTAATGCATTTACCGTAATTAAGCCAAGTGAAGGGGAACAGTCAATAATTACAAACTGGTAATCATCTTTTATGGGCGCCAGTATATTTTTTAAAACGGTTTCGCGATTGGGATAATTGATCATTTCTATTTCAGCACCTACCAGGTCAATATGAGAAGGGATAACATCAAGGTAAGGGATCTCCGATTTCAATACCACATCTTTGGCAGACACTGAATTTACCATACAATCGTAGAGACTTTGTTGAATATTATGCAGGTCAAATCCAACTCCGGTTGTACTATTGGCTTGCGGATCTGCATCAACCAACAACGTACGAAACTCCAGTACTGCCAGGCTCGCTGCCAGGTTAATGGCGGAGGTTGTTTTACCGACTCCTCCTTTTTGATTTGCTACTCCAATTACTCTTGCCATACCATTTAATCCGCCTCTTGCGAAATGTTTTAAGTTAACTAAATCAAACACGATTAGTTCATTCTATCCTAACGATACTGTTTTTCCAATAGCTATTAAATGCAACTGCATGCCAGCTTCATCAAATCTTTTTTTAGATTCCTCCTGGTCAATTTTTATATAACCGAAAGTATCATAATGCACACCTGCAATGGTGTTGCATTCAATCATTTTAGCACATGCTATGGCATCCTCAACGTTCATGGTAAAGTTGTCGCCTATCGGTAAAACGGCAAAATTTAGTTTTGCCCAACGTTGTACCAATTGCATATCCATAGTTAGTGCTGTATCGCCACTATAATAAAAATTTCCTTCTTTACTGGTGATAATGAAGCCCATAGGGCTACCTCCATAAGATCCATCGGGCAATCCGGAAGAATGTTGTGCAGCGGTACATTTTACACTAAAGTCTTCGAAATGCCATTGGCCGCCTGTATTCATTGGATGGGTTTTAGTAATGCCTTTTTTGTTGAGCCATTCATGAATTTCCCAATTGCATACTACAGTAGCACCCGTGCGTTGTGCAATTGCTACACAATCGGCAATATGATCTATATGCCCATGTGAAATCAAAATAAAATCAGCAGGAACTTCCGCTGCATCTACTAAACCTTTTGCTAATTCATTGTAGGTAATAAAGGGATCAAAGAGTATTTTCTTTTCTTTAATAGTTACTGCAAAACATGAATGACCGTAATATGTAAATTGCATAGTTAAAATTGATGTTACACAAAATTCCGAATCTCTGACAAGCTGGCAAAAATAAGGCTTCGGCATAGAATGTGGCAACTAAATGAATTACCAATTGTTCATCATTTATATGGAATATTCTTATTTAATTATTTCTGGAACCAATCGCCCAAACAGTAATACCATTAAGGTGGCAAAGCAATACCAGCAGCTTTTATCCGATAAGGGCAATGAAGCAATTGTTTATTCATTGGAAGAATGGAAATGGCTGGAGAAAACACCCGAATCTGACACCGTGCAGAACCAACTATTTCTCCCCGCCCAACGTTTTATTTTTATTTTGCCCGAATACAATGGGAGTATACCCGGGGTTTTAAAACTAATGATCGATTTATCGGATCATCAGTTAATTTGGCAAAAAAAGAGAGCATTGCTTACAGGCATATCCACAGGAAGAGCAGGAAATTTAAGAGGAATGGAGCATATGACGGGGATTCTCAATTATCTAAATGTAGTGGTGCATCCCAATAAATTACCTATTTCTTCAATAGATAAATTATTAAATGGTAAGGGTGAAATTTCTGATCCTACTACGCTACGGGCCATCCATACACAATTAAACGAATTTGTTGAATTTTAACCACTAGGGTAAACCTACATTGCTCATCTTTGTAAACTAAATTTTCTATATGCGAAATAGTGGATTTTTGTGGATCATCGTTGGAATTATGGTTCTGTTGGATATTTATGTTTTTCAGGCCATAAAATTTATTGCCCCATCTTCCCCAAAACTTAGAACTACGATTTATATTTTTTATTGGTTACTCGCCATTACTTCAGTAGTCATACTTATACTCTTACCCTATATCAATTTTGAGCAATGGCCGAAAACAACACGCTCCTATATTTTTGCAACGATTGCCGGATTCTTTTTTTCTAAAATAGTAGTTTCTCTTTTTCTGGCTGTTGATGACTTACGAAGAGGAGGTATGTGGATTTACGGAAAACTCTTTACTAACTCTTCGATAGAAATTACTCTGGCTACGGAGGGTATTAGCCGATCCAATTTTTTAAGCTGGCTTGGATTAGCTGTGGGCGGAGGTTTATTTGGAACCTTAATGTATGGGTTCAATAATAAGTATAACTATAATCTGAATCGCATAAAGCTATCTTATAAAAATCTTCCTCAAAATTTTAAAGGAATTAAAATTATTCATATTTCAGATATTCATTCGGGAAGTTTTATGGATAAGCTGGCTGTTCAAAAAGGAGTTGATAAAATAATTGCGGAGAAGCCAGATCTGATTTTATTTACCGGCGACCTGGTGAACGATCGATCTTCGGAAATGAACGAATACATGGATTTATTTAGTAAACTACGGGCACCATTAGGTGTTTTTTCAACGTTGGGCAATCATGATTATGGTGATTATGTTAAATGGGAAAACGAAGAGGCGAAATCAGCAAACCTCCATCGGTTAAAACAGATTCATGGAGAGCTTGGCTGGCGCTTATTAATGAACGAACATGTGGTGTTGGAAAGAGGAGAGGAAACCATTGCTGTATTAGGTATTGAAAATTGGAGTGCTAAAGGGCGGTTTCCGAAATATGGCAAAATGAATGAAGCTCACCCTGGTACTGAAAAACATCCATTTAAAATTTTATTGAGTCACGACCCCAGTCATTGGGAAGCAGAAGTACTCACAAAATATAAAGATGTTGATCTGATGTTATCCGGGCACACCCATGGAATGCAGTTTGGAGTTGAATTACCTGGCTTTAAATGGAGCCCAATCCAGTATATTTATAAACAATGGGCCGGTTTATATGAGTCGGAATCCCAAAAATTGTACGTTAATCGTGGTTTCGGATTTCTAGGTTATCCGGGAAGAGTAGGCATTCTTGCAGAAATAACTGTCATCGAATTGACCTGATTTGATTAAACCTTTCACAATTTTACCCTTCCAACAGTCGTTTCAAAGGGATTCCATGCCCAAGATTGAAACGAAACTATCTCCATGAAGAAGAAAGGTACACTGATTTTACTGTTTTGTGTGATTACGATGCTTGCTGTAAAGCCTGCCAGGGCTCAGCAATCAAAACTGGATTCATTGTTTTTAAACGCAGATACCACCGCAATACTTGATTCTTTACTGGAAGATTTTGATGATTATCTTGATTCTATTAGCAGGCGGAGAAGTTTATTTATGGTAGGGGTTGGTATTGGAACAGGCGTTTTTAGTTTTGAAAGTAAAAGCACCGTATTCATTAGCAATGAAAAAAAGCCAATCATTACTCCGTCCATAGGATATTTTCATAAAAGTGGATTGGGTATTTCTGCCATGGGATACGGCTTATTAAATGATAGTAAATTTTCTTTTTATCAGTTTGCCATCAGCCCTTCGTACGATCTTATCAGTAAAAAAATTTCTACCGGCATTTCCTATACGCATTATTTCAATAAGGATTCTCTGGATTTTTATACAACGCCCATCAGCAATGAATTATATGGCTATTTTTCTTATAAGAAATGGTGGGTTCGACCAACCATCAGCTTTAGTTATGGTTGGGGCTCCCAAACAGCTTATGAAAAACAGAAGTATAGAATCTGGTCGAGGCAATTACAACAGTTACAGGATTATTATATCACGATAAAAAATGTGGAATCGGTTAGAGATTTATCTGTTACTCTTTCATTGCGAAAAGATTTTGATTGGTATGGGATATTAAGCAAGGAAGATAATATTACGCTTACTCCTGTACTATTAGCGAATGCCGGTACGCAGCAATTTGGATTTAATACTTCCTATTCCTATACGTTTAATCCGGTGCGTGTTAATTCGCTTCCGAGTAATAACAGTATATCCGATCAAACACAATTTGCGATGCAATCGGTAAGTACTATCTTGCGGGCTAGTTATATGAAAGGAAAGTTTTTGTTACAACCACAGGTATTGTTTGATTACTATTTACAACCAACCGACAGCAATCCTTTTAATACCGTATTCTCTGTTAACTTCAGCATGGCTTTTTAGGAATAGATTTTAAGGCTTTCTTCACGTAGCTGTTAAGATAAATTAACACCAAACATACCGGGTTGGCATAGAACTTGAAATTTTATTTGAAACAAAATCATTTGACATGAAAAAGAAATTCCTGACCGTACTAATCATTGGATTGGCATTAACCTCCGTTGCGTCTGCACAAGGTTTTCATGTTGGCATAAAAGGTGGCACCAACTTATTGAAGATCGATGATAAATCTTTTAAAGATGAATTTAAGTTTGGATATAACCTCGGTGCGTTTACTGAAATTTATTTCAATAAAAAAGTGGGCATTCAACCCGAATTGTTGTGGAGCCAGAGTACATATAGAACAGCAAACAATATTGAACAGGTTATTCCAGGAACAAAAGCGGATGTAGATGTAAAACTGAATTATTTGCAGATCCCCTTATTATTGAGTTATCGCCCGGTAAAATTTCTTTCGTTACAGGTAGGCCCTCAGTTTGGTATCCTCATTAATCAAGATCAAAGTATTTTACAAAACGGCAAAGACGCATTTAAAAAGGGAGATTTTTCTATGTTGGGAGGAGCACAATTAAACTTAGGTCCATTGAAAGCAGGTGCAAGATATGTAGTTGGACTTACAGACATCAACGATATTACTACACAAAATAAGTGGAAGAACCAGGGAGTTCAATTGTATGTAGGATTGCGTTTATTTTAAAAAATTGAACTACAGATTTTTTTAAAAGCCTGGTAAATGCCGGGCTTTTTTTTAAGTCTATTGATATTCCGAAAACAATTATAGATTATCAATAAATTTTTTTTATAAGTTTTTTATTACTTGCATCAAAAATACTTTCTTGTATTTCACTTCGCTGATTTCGCTAATAGATATTTTTGTAATTCTTTTATGGTTTTTTCATTGATTCCTACTGCCTGAATAGTTACTTCATCAAGATTTAGTTCATACGGTTGTTGGGTTTGATTTTGCTGATTGGCTTGGCCGGCACGACTTGGAGAACTTGTTTGCGTTAGTTGTTTTTCTGATGCACCTGCCTTTAATAAAATATTCTTTACCTGGTTTAATCTTGAAGTAGCGCGAGATTGGCCCATACTTCCGTTGTAAGTGATATGCAGTTTAACCAGTGCAGCCGGGTAATTTTTCAGATAGACTCCTACTTTTTCCATAAACAGATTTTGGTTGGAATTGATATAATCCTTTTTATCAAATTGGATAGCGCCAATAAAAATTAGAGTTTCATCGGTAGTTTGCGGTGGTTGATTAACAGGTATTGATTGAAAAGTGATTTTACATTTCTTCAATGCAT
>JANNEK010000079.1:0-35855 GCA_031378605.1 Chitinophagaceae bacterium
CTGGCTGATGTAAAAGTTTTATTGCAGGATAACGACCTATTAGCTCCATCGTACTGTCGGTGGAGCCATCTGTAATAAAAACAATTTCCAATAAATCTTTTGGGTAGTTTAATTGAAGACTATTTTCAATTTTCTCGATAATATAATCTTCCTCATTATAGGCAGCTATCACCAACGCTACTGCTGGAAGAAACACAATTTCCTTATCTACAGGCTTATTTTTCTTTATTATTTTCTTTATTATTTTCTTCAAATAAACTAAAGCCCAAATTAGTAGTCCATATCCGAGATAACTATAAGTAATTAAGATTAAGCTAGTCCAAAAGACAATTTTGTTAAAGAAAATATAATTAATTATAGTCATGCTGGTAAATAGGGAGTTATTTTGCGCTTTTTTTTGAATTAGTGCGAAGAAAGGAAAAAGAAAGGGTACTTAAAAGCCTTCTTTAAAATTAGGTACAACTAAAAGAGTATATGATTTCTCAAAAGATATATCTCTAATAATTTCACTTTTTGAAATTTATTATTAATTTTGATCTTCTTCTTTGATCCAGTCCAACAATCCCTTCGAATTACCCAGTGCTAATTACCTCTATTATTCTTCGATAAAACCATTCTGATTATTGCCTCCAATATGCCTTTCCTAACACTAAAAAGGAATCATTTGTAATATTCTAAAGTTAAATCTTTGGTTAGGCTTAGGTTATTTAAAATAATGTCTATTAATTTTCTCTTATTATGAAGAAAGTATTACTTCTTACCACCCTTGTACTGTTTTCGTTGATTACCCTAACGAAAGCTCAAAATGTGTTTAACCCGAATGATAAAAACAGGCGATGGGTTAACAATGGTACCAATTACAGTAACGACAGTACCCTGCTTACTGCTAACCCCAATCCGGCAATACTAGGATTACAAAAATGGGTTTCAGTAAAAACTTCTGGTATCGATAGTAGTAGTTGGGGAAAGGATATGAAGGCATACTTTATAAATCTAAATGGCATTCAATTGGCCTTTCGGATTAAATACCCTAAAAGTTTTTCTAACCCGGATAGTGCTTCAAAAAAATATCCTGTAATGCTTTTCTTCCACGGAGCAGGTGAGCCAGGATGCCCCAATAATGGAGGTATTTACAATAACGAAAAATCAATGGTGCATGGCGGTAGAACATTTAGAGACAGAGTTGAAAATAATGAATTTGATGGTTTTTTATTATATCCGCAAGTAGTTGTTCCTACTAATGGATGTTTTAGTGATTGGGGAATTGCCGGTTATGCTTCCAATTATAATGCAATACTTGCAATGGTCGATTCAATGGTAAAATATACCCGCCTGGATGAAGACAGGGTGTTTGTTGATGGATTATCGAATGGTGGTGTTGCGACTTGGTCGATAACCGCTGTATTTCCACAACGTATTGCAAAATCTGCTCCTTCGGCGGCAGCAACTGCCCAAACTAATTATTCAGATTTCGTTCATATACCCATTTGGTTTGCTACCGGAGGCAAGGATACTAATCCAACTCCTTCGTATGCTCAAAGCAGTTATAACGGTGTAAAGAATTTAGGGGGTGATATTCAATGGACACTTTATCCTGATCTTGGCCACTTTGTTTGGACAACCCATTGGGCAGAACCCAATTTTGTTCCTTATATGAATGATATGCATAAGGCCAATCCGCTTGTATACTTTCAGCGATACGATTATTGCCCCGACTCGGTCATAAATGCCAGAATAGGTATAACGGCTGGTTTTTATGAATATCAATGGCAAAAAGATGGAGTAACCATAGCTACCAGGGTAAATGGTGTAAATACAATCATCAATGGAACTTCCATTAACTCGTATACAGGCAATGAAGTTACTGTAAATACATTTGGTACTTATCGCGTGCGTTTCAGAAGATCTGCTACTTCAAATTTCAGTGCATGGTCGCCAAAACCTGCTGTTATTTATCCGAAATCAACAACGGTTACGGTTCCCATTGCAGTTAATGGTTTAAATAGCAAAGTACTTCCTTCCATTGACGGAAATACTACCGTTTCCCTTACTCTTCCTGCCGGATTTTACGGGTATCAATGGGTTAGAATCGGTGATAATGCAATAGTTTCCACTTCAAGAACATATAGTGCTCCTATTGGTCAGTACAAAGCCAAAACACTTGAGCAATTTGGATGCGGAAGTAGTTTCTCTCCTATTTTTACAGTTATAAGTGCAACGGGTTCTCCAAAGCCCGATGCGGCTAAAAACCTGGTAGCTTTGTCAAATTCTGCAAATGGAATTCAGCTTGACTGGAACCAGAATCCGAACGCAGGTCAAAACGAAACGGGATTTGAAATATACCGGAGTACAACTAGTGGGGGGCCTTATAAACTGATTACAATTACGAATCCTGATGTAGTTAGTTATATAGATCAGACTATTTTAGCAAATACTCAATATTATTATCTTGTTCGTGCGGTTAGTGCCTTTGGTGCTGCTGCAAATAGTAATGAAGCAGCAGCTTCTGCTCAACCAGATTTAATTGCTCCATCTATTCCATCAGGTCTTACTGTTGTTTGTGCAAGCAGAACAAATGTTACATTGAAATGGAATCCATCAACTGATAACTTAGCAGTTGACAAGTATGATATTTATATTAATGGGGTAAAATCTTATTCAACCACTCAAACAAGTTTTGCAATTAATGAACTGGCTTCTCTTCAAACATTTGCTTTTTCTGTGCGCGCAAAAGATGTAGCAGGCAATGTTTCGCAACCAAGTAACCAGGTTAATGCGAATACTGCTATGCAGGGTTTGTGTTACAAGTATTATCAAAATATAGTTGGGCTTCCTGAAATTCCAAATTATAATACCCAAATCCCGAATGCCCAGGGCATCGCTTCCAACCTTGCATTTACTGCTGGTGGAACTGGGCTTAATAACTTCGGCTACTTATGGGAGGGATATATAAAAATTACTACTGCCGGAACAAATACTTACAGGTTCCAAACATGTTCAGATGATGGCAGTAAATTTTATTTTGATCAGCCGTATAACCATACAGCAGCGGCAGCAGTTGACAATAATGGACTGCATGGAACCACTTGTATTACCAGTGCAAGCTTTTCGCTTACTGCGGGTCAGGTATTTCCAATTGCGGCAAGCTTTTTTGAAGAATCTGGCGGAGAGGCGATGACTTTAAACTGGTCTATCAATAGCACGACGGTATTTACGCCTATTCCGAATGCTAATTTCACGGAAACCTTTACGCCTGCCGGAACTGCCCCTGCTGCTCCAAGTAATTTGGCTGGCAATTCACCTGCCTTTAATAAGATTAATCTTACATGGACAGATAATAGTGCTAATGAAACTGGTTTTGAGATTGTACGATCTGCATCATTAGCCGGTACATATGATCCAGTGGCTACTTTAACTGGCACTTCATATACAGATTCTGGTTTAAACGCCAGTACTGCGTATTACTATAAAGTAAGATCAATCGGTGCCTATGGACAATCGGCTTACACGGCTGCAATAACTGTTACAACAATTGCCGGCCCTGCAATTCCTGCTGCTCCCGGAAACCTGATTGCACTGGTTGTATCTAAAGATAATATCAATCTTACATGGAATGATAATTCTACCAACGAGACTAATTTTGAAGTATGGCGCTCTGTAGGTAATCAGTCTAACTACCGCATGATTAAATCAATTGCTGGTGGAGCCGGAGCTACAAAAAATTATAGTGATAATGCATTGTTTGCAAATGTTACCTATTATTATGTGATTAAAGCAGTTGGTTTGGGTGGCACCTCTGGTAATTCAAACGTTGCAAACGCTACTACACTTAATACTGTTCCTGTAGTTACTAACATTCTTGATTTCACAATGAAGTATGCAACCGTCTATTCATTACCTGTTAATGCGATAGATGCGGATGGTGATCCAATGACTTTTGTTTTTGGGAACCTTCCATACTTTGCTACCATTGAAAACGTAAGCAATGGTAATATTAATGTTGTGTTTGCTCCAACAGTTGGTGACCAGGGTGCATACACTATTACTGCAATTGTTAATGATGGGCACAACGGATTGGATACTACTTTTTATACAATGGTAATTAACGACAATACCGTTCCTGTAATGAATGCAATTACAGATAAAGTAGTTGATGAAGGAAAGACCCTGGTGATACCGTTAGTAGCCAGCGATGCCGAAGGAAATAATGATATGATTTGGACATTTGAAAATATGCCATCCTTTGGAACTTTTGTTGATAGTGGAAATGGAAAAGGTTCTATTACAGTGAAACCTGGTTATTCCGCTTCCGGAAACTATACGTTGACTGCTTATGTAGATGATGGAAGTGGGGCATGGACGAGTCGTAATTTTAAAATTACAGTAATTGAAGTTGACCCTAATGAAACGATTCGTATAAACTTCAAAACTTATTCCGGGAACGTGCCCACCTGGAATGATGTGGATTTATATGCCACAGCTCCTTTTAATAAGCCTTCTCTTGTAACTATAAAAGGACAAACAACACCAATTGGTATAACGGCAATAAATAATTATTATGGTGGCTCGGCTTCTGGTGTTCAAACTGGAAGTAACTCGGGTATTTACCCTGATGCCGTGATGAAAGATTATATGGATTGGGGAACTTATAATTATGGATTTACAGACACTATGCGTATGCGCGTATACGGTTTAGATACTGCACGTAGATATAATTTTGCATTCTTTGGAAGTTCAACTAATAATTGTTGTGGTGTGAATTCCAATTCTATTACAACCTACAGAATTAATAATGATGTAGCTACCGTTAGATTCTATCTAAATATAAATGAAACAGATACTATATATCAGGTAAAACCAAATGCCGCCGGTCAAATAGATATTACAATGATTGGTGATGCAAATACCGCTCAGGGCGGAGTATTAAACACTTTAGTACTTGATGCTGCTTTTGACGATGGTACTGCTCCTGCAAAACCTTTAAATCTGAATGGTTATTTTACGGAAAATGTAGGAGTGCGGTTGAATTGGACCGATAGAGCATATAATGAATTCAGTTATAAAGTCTATCGAGCAACTTCTAAAACCGGGCCATACACACTATTAAATCCTGCAGGACAGAATAAAGACAGTACAGGGTATTCAGATTTTACGTCTGTTCAGTACACAAACTATTTTTATTATGTTGCCGGATCAAATAATTATGGTAATGGTGCCAGCAGTGATACTATTACTATTCTCACTGAAAACAATAAACCAGTAATTGTAAACCTGGATAATTTTAGAGTGAAGACGGATGCTAGTTTCCAGGAAAATTTTTCAGTTACAGATTTGGTAACTGATGTAGTTACGGTTTCAATTGCAAAAAGCCCTTCATTTATAAGTTTAACAAGCTTAGGAAGTGGTAACTATAGAATTACTGCTAACCCTACCATTGATAATTTGGGCCAGCACTTTTTAACTGTGGTTGCTAAGGATGATAAAGGCGGTACAAGTACAAAAGACTTTATTATTACAGTAGCTGACAAAAACACCAACTCTGTATTTGTAAGCCTGGGGGATTATAGCAAGGTATCGCCCGCTCCATGGAATAATTTCCTACACTATGGCATACAGGGACAAACAATCAATAATTTAGTAGATGAAAACAATGTTCCTACTACGTTCAGTATGCAAATGACTGATGGTTGGAATAGTATGTTCCTGACCGGTCATAAAACAGGAAATAATTCTGGAGTTATACCTGATTCAGTATTATCAGGTGGTATTTATTACACCGGAACACTTGCCCGCGTTATTACAATTTCAGGATTAAATCCAACTAAAAGGTATAATATAATTGCTGTTGGAAGTCAGAATGAAGGTTACACTGCGGTAATGAGGATGATATCAAACGTAAGCACCCAAAGTGATACTTTAAATGCGCGGTATAATACGAACCTTACTGCAAACCTTAATGGATTAATAGCGCCTGCAGGAGGAATTATCACTGTAAGCTTCAATAAACTCAGTGGAAATGCTATGTACTTAAACGCAATTATTATTGAAGAATACGAGTCTGCAATTACTATTGTTAATCCGGTGAATCTATACGTTGAGCCGAAAGATCAGACAAGCGTTTACTTAAGTTGGTCCGATAGAAGTAATAATGAAAGTGCGGCATCCGATGGTTTCCAACTACTACGTGCAACCGATTCGTTATTTACGCAGAATATTACTAATATAAATATCTGGGCCAACAATTCAGTATATACAAATACAGGGTTATCAGCCAACACTAAATACTGGTATCGTATAAGGGCTAAAACAGCAGGCGGTATATTCTCAGATTGGAGTAATAGAGCGAAAACGGTTACACCACAGAGTATTGTTCGGGTAAATTTTAATCAGAATGTTCAAAACGCATCCTCACCTTGGAATAACCTGCAGTCGTTCCCAAGTGTTGGAACTTCCTACGCAAATTTGAAGAATCAATCAAATATTAATACCGGTTATACACTTAGTATTACCAAAACGTTCAATGGTGAGAACAATGCGGGTATGAGTACCGGTAACAATTCAGGAATGGATTTTACGGTGCCCGATGTTGTTATGCAATCTGGTTATTGGATCGATAACGTTCAGGATGCGCAGATGAAAATATCTGGTCTCAATCAAAACAAACGTTACCGTGTTGGGTATATTAGCAGTTCCAACTGGATAGGTGGTAACCTTACTGCTACATTTACAGTGAATGGTCGTACTGTTTATATTAATTCCTGGCAAAACACCAGTAAGATTGTTTATATCGGTGATCTGCAGCCTAATCAAAGCGGGGAACTGGAATTGAACTTCTCAAGTACGGAACCTTCTGCCAACGCTTATAGTAGTGGTATCATAGTAGAATCATACGATGATGTAAATGGAGGAGCAGTACTCAATAGTATTAATCCTGTAAAGCCCATTTCAGGAAATATAACTCAGGAAGATGCGAACCAAAATCTTCTTTTATCAGTTGATAAGGAAAGCCTCGTAACCGTTAGTAGCTATCCGAATCCTTTTGTTGATATTGTAAACCTCGACTTCACGAATAAGTCTTCAGAAAGCACAATTGGCGTGGATGTTTATGATTTGTCTGGCCGATTAATTTTGAAGCGTAATTATGGTAAATTGAGCGAAGGCGCAAATACAATCAGATTAAATACCGGCGAGGGAAAATTAACAGCAGGTATTTACTTTATTGCACTTTCTGTGGATGGTAAGATTGCTTCTGTTACTAAGCTGGTAAAGACAAAGCAATAAAAAAACCGTCAAAGCTATTCTATAGTATAGAAATTCAAAATCCGGGAGCTTTTTTCGTTCCCGGATTTTTTTAGTACATTTTCACCCGAAACCACAAAACTGAACTTACCATGGACCTGTTATATTTAGTGTATTCGCTATTGCGAAAAAAATGGATTATTCTACTTTGCACCATTACCGGATTAGTTGCAGGATTTGTTTTCTTCATGTTCCGGCCAAAGGAATATGTTTCTCTCGCACAGTATTCTACCGGATTTACAATGCAGCAAAAAGTAAAGATTAATCAGGAAGACAATTTCAATCTTTACGAAATTGATATTCGATTCAGTAACGTAGATGTGGCTTTTGCCTCTGATAAGGTATTAGGAATGCTGGCCTATAAATTATTATTGCACGATCTGGAGGATAGTAATCCCTTTCGTGTGTTAACAGAAAAACACAAAAAAGACAAAGTTTTTGTAAATGCTGATATTAATCGGGCAAAGTCAATATTAAGAGATAAAATTTCAAGGCTTCAATTGTTGACTTCTTATGATAAAGATGAAAGGATGGTAATGGATCTGGCTAGATTGTATGGATATGATTCCGAATCGTTAACCAGTCAGCTTACCCAGAAAAGGGTGGGGCGTACAGACTTCATTAACATTTTTGCTTCATCAGAAAACCCTCAACTTTCTGCTTATATGGCAAATACCGCAGGTAGCCAGCTTGTTCGTTTCTTTAGTGAAATTTATGGATTGCGTACACAAACAGCTTCTGGAAAACTCGATAGCCTGGTGATAGCAAAGAAAAAAATTGTTGATACCTTAAATAACAGGTTGAAAGTGTTTAAGAATAAAGTCGGGCCAACGAGTGGAGCCGACAGAGCAAATGCTGCTATGTCTGTGGTGAATGATTTTTATGCAAAATATCAGGAAGCTACCAGCGATGTTAATAAATTAAAAGGGCAACTGAATGCCGTTAATGAACAAATATCAAAACTTGGTATTGGTGGTACTACCAATACCCCTTTAAATAATAATAAGGAAATAAAACGTTTGCAAGACCGAAACCTAATCATAGAAAATGAAAAGGAAGGAAAAACAGACGAAGAGAAAAAAAAATTACAGGATGAGTATGAATCGAATGTTAGTAAAATAGTGCAACTATCTGCTGCCAAATCACCGGATAGGGCCAAGGATTTGGAAAGAGTAAATGCAGAAAGAGAAAAATTAACAAATAGAAAAATAGATCTGACACAGGAATTATTAGCGGCAGAAGCAAGTCAAAAACAATTCCTGGATGATAAGAATAGATATGAAAAGTATATCAACCAGAATGGTGGCGAATCTGTTGTTTTAAATGAAATGGAAAGGGATCTTGAGCTGGCTAATAAAGAATACGAAGGACTTAGAAGCAGTATGCAAGCTTCACTTGATCTGGACGTAAATCCTCAAAACAATTTTAAGCAAACCTTGATAGGTATGCCTGCTGATAATCCTAATCCATCGCGCCGCATGATTATTGCTGGTTTAGCTGGATTCCTGATGCTCTTTTTCTCCTGCTTTATTATTTTATTATTGGAATTTATAGATAGTTCTTATAAAACACCTACTATTTTCCAGCGTTCTTCTAAGTTAAAATTACTCACCAGTTTTAATGCAATAGATCTAAAAAATAAGCAAATCGAAAATTATTTGCAGCCAATTGGTTCGGAAAAAATAAGTGCTGGTCATGGGTTATTCTTAGAAAATCTGAGAAAACTCCGATATGAGCTCGAACATTCTGGAAAGAAAATATTTCTGGTAACAAGTACCCGCCCTAAGGAAGGTAAATCAGTTATTATCGAATCGCTGGCTAATAGTTTCAGCCTTTCTCATAAAAAAATACTGATTATTGACGCCAATTTTTCTAACAATACACTTTCAGAGAAATTCGGCGCCAAACCAACATTAGAACGCTTTAGTGTAAATGGCGAAGCGAGCGCGATCGATAAAGTATTAAGTATAACAGGCGCAACTACTATTGCCAATACAGATATTATTGGTTGTGGGGAAGGAGACTATACCCCATCAGAAATTTTGCCCAAAAATCATTTGTTTGAACGGATGGAAATGATTGCCACCAAATATGATTTTATTTTCATTGAAGCTGCTTCATTAAATCATCATGCTGATGCAAAAGAACTGGTTAAATATGCAGATGGAATTATTGGAGTGTTTTCGGCTACTTCAGGATCGGGGCAAAGCGATAAGGAATCTATTGAGTTTCTTAAATCTACCGGTAATAAATTTGTTGGAGCGATCTTCAATAACGTACAGAAAGAAAATATGGATCTTTAATGTTTTATCACCTAAATATTAAATATTAGCTGGGTGTGGGATTATATTTTTAACAGCCGAAAAATTTTAAGCAGAAGCAGGTATCCCTGGATTGATTATGCCAGGGGCATCAGTATCATTTTGGTATGCTTCAGACATATTTTCGGCGGGGTAATGACAGAAGAAAAAGTTATCTCAAATTACCCGGTATTGGAATATATAAATATTTTTTTCTTCAGCTTCCGGATGCCCTTGTTTTTTATTGTTTCTGGTATTTTTTTTAAACTTTCTTTGGGCAAAAAAGGGACCGGGAATTTTATTAAGAACAGAGCTCAGACTATTCTTTACCCCCTCATTGTTTGGGGAGCAATTCATATAACAATTCAATTAATTTTTCCGTCATATGTGAATGCAAACCGGCAGCCCTATGACTATTTTAAATTACTATATCAACCAAGAAGCGTTGAACAATTCTGGTACCTGAATGCATTGTTCTTTGTAAGTATACTTTATACTCTTGTTAATGTATATGCGCGTTTGAATAGTGTTCGCCAGTTGGGTTTAGGTATATTGCTCTATGCTATTGCAGGTTACCTGCATATGAATAGTATAGAACTTGGATTTATTACAGATGTATTTTTCTTTTATTTATTTTATGCGGTTGGAGATATTGCTTCAGGTTTAATGCTCAATCCGGAAAATTATAAAAAGATAGCTTCCTTCAAAACGTTGTTGATCATTATTCCTTTTTTTATTGTTATTCAACATTATTTCACTGTTCTGAACATTACCAATAAGAACGATTACTATGTACAGAACTACCAGCCAGCCTTATTCGCTTTGGCGGCACTGGTAGGAGGTAGTTTTGTTATTTGTGTATCTTTTCTATTACAAAAATTAAATAAACTTCGTTTTTTGCGTGTTATTGGATACCATTCTTTATATATATACGTTACCAACCTGATGGTTACAGCCGCCACCCGTGTAATCATGGTCAGGTTCTTTCATATTAATGATATAGGATTGTTGCTTTTGGCAGGAACAATTACGGGAATTGTGATACCCATTGTTTTTTATAATATTGCCGTTCGAATGGGAGGCTGGTGGTTGTATACGCTAAAAAAACCATCCAGGGAGAGCAGTATTCTATCCATGAAATTCCCGGAAGTAGATCAATTGGCATCGGAACGAAGTCAAAACGTAGTAAAGCACGAAACAAGCATCTAGTTTTAATAGTATATTATGGAAAAGAAGGAAAAAATAGAGAACGGAATATTTGAAAAGATTAGTACACTATTTATTTTATTTTTTTGTATTGCTATGTTTATAAAATTCATGTTTTTTTAAGTTGGAAAAAAATCAGGTATATAAAACGACCACTGGTTTGCAGGATTGGATCCGGTATAATTTCGTAATACGTAAATTAAATTCGGCTTTTGGCGCAATGCTGTTGATACTGCTTGCAATCATTATTTCTTATCTGGCGGTAGTGGTCGATATAAAATTGGCTGTAGCCATTGTAGGAGGGCTTGCAGGCTTGCTCTTAATGATCCTTTGCCTTCTTTATCCTGTATTTGGATTTTATTTCACGGTAGCCATTTCGATGTTTATTACATTGCCGGAGAAATTATTAAACAGTGGAGTTATTCCGATGGGCCTTGTACCAGAATACTTTTCTTATATAACATTAGTTGGCGTTATGACCAAACAGGAGTATAGAAAAGAAATCACGAGCCGTTTCTGGGCACATGGTATTACAATTTGGTTGGTTGTATTATTGTTGTACTATCTTCTTGAGTTTTTTAACCCGGCTATGTCGGGCAAATTGGGATGGTTCAATTATATCCGGAAGCAAGGAAGCTTATTTGCATTTTTTTATATTAGCTATTGTATTATCAACACCCGAAAAGCGGTTAATGATGCTATTAACTTCTGGATATGGGTAAGCATCATCGAAGCATTGTACGCGTGCAAGCAACAATGGTTTGGATTATTTAGTTTTGAAACAAGATGGTTGTTTAGTGACCCGTTGAGAATTGATCTATTCGTTAATTGGGGCTTTACCAGGAAATTTGGCTTATTGTCTGATCCGGCTTCTTCCGGTATTTTGTATGCATCCTGCGGAACTTTTTTACTTATCCTGGCATTGAGGACATCAGAAACCAAGCGCCGTATATTCCTTTATTTCGCTTCAATCGTTAACTTATTTGCTTCCTCGTACTCGGGCACACGAACCGCTACCATGATGACGGTGATGGGCATACTCCTTTACGGAATAATGACATTATATGAAAAGCGAACCATTATATTTATGTCTCTATGTACATTTTTGCTGACCGCAATTATGCTTTTGCCCATTTATGATAATGTTGTTATTAACCGTGTACGTTCTACCTTTGAACCTTCTACCGACAATTCAGCACTGGTTCGTGACGTTAACAGGAAGGGGGTGCAACCCTATATATGGAGGCATCCTATTGGGGGTGGAATTTATACCTGCGGTAATCTTGGAATGTTATATAACCCCGGTCATTATTTATCCTTTGTACCTCCGGATAGTGGCTATATGCAGATACTAATGGATCAGGGATTTATTGGATTAATATTGACACTTATAACTTATTTTGTAATAATGCGAACAGGTATCCGGCATTTTTACCGCGTAAAAGATCCGGAAATTAAAACCTTTTATGTAGCAAATCTTGTATTTATTTTTTCTTTGATTGCTGGTCAAATTTCGCAAATGGCTATTCCAATGTATCCAAGCGTATTTTATATGTATACCGGATTTGCATTGCTGTTAAAGATGCACTATTTTGATACCTTAAAAAATAACGAAACCCAGGCACCCGCCAGAATTTAATAATTATGAATAAGAAAGTCTTCTATATTGTACTATTAGCTGTTAACGGTACAATTGCATACACCCAAGTTCCGCCAGCACGAAGAATTGGCTCTACTTATCATACTAATAATGATACATCACTTATTCGTGATATTCGTGAAAAACTTGTACAGTTAGCTCTTCAAAACCCAAATTTTGAAATTGCAGATCGGAAAGTTGAGATTGCTAATTATTCGCTTAGCAGAGCAAAAGGAGACTGGCTTTCCGTAGTTGTACCCAGTATTAATTTGAACGAACTTACCATTAAGCCAAAGAGCAGTTCGGGAACTCAGTTTTTTCCTCTTTGGAATGTAGCCGTACAAATACCTCTTAACTATTATACTCAGCATAAAAACGAAGTAAAAATTGCGAAACAGAATATTTACATTGCTGAAGCTGAGAAAAACGAACGCTATCGCGAAATCAGGGCAAGAGTACTTACACGATATGAGGATTACCTGATGTATAAAGAAATGATGGAACTGCAAAGCAGGGTAACTCAGGATGCTTATTTATATTATCGTCAGCGCGAGAGTGATTTTGCAGATGATGCTATTGGAATTGAGGAATATAATAAATCTTTTGCTTCTTATAAAGAACAGCAGGACCGAAAACTACAGGCCCTGAGAAACTACAATGTGTCAAAAATAGATTTGGAACAAATGATTGGTATTAGTATGGATGAACTACTCGGAAAAAAGTAGTTTGAATAAATGAATTAACAGGAATAATAGTTGGTTTATATTATTATCATGATATTGTCGTTAATAATACAAGGAGTTAATGATCGTCTATGAAGGCTTGCACTGTACAAAAAGTTTCAAATAAATCTTCTCCGCCAGCAGTGTTTCAAAAACCGTTATGAAACTGATCAGGTATTTCGAACGAAAAACAAAGGGTAAAATAGTGGGTGAGCTGGAGGGCCTTCGCTTTCTTGCGATAGTTCCCGTTGTTATACAACACTTCATAGAACGATGGCACCGCAACATTGATCAAAGTACATTATCGGATTTTCAAAACCTTTTGGTGAATTATCTATTAGGTGGCAGCTCGGGCGTTTACCTTTTTTATATTGTCAGTGGGTTCATTCTTACATTGCCATTTGCTTCAAGGATAGTCGATAATAAGCCAGCCCCCCTCGGAAATATAAAGCAATATTTTATAAGACGACTTACCCGACTCGAACCCCCCTATATCGCAGTAATGTTTTTTATGGCCCTTGCCGCTTTTTTATTTCATAAAATGGAAACAGGTCAGATACTGGCCTATTTCTTTACCGGCATCACCTATACTACAAATCTCGTTTTTCATAATTTTAATGAATTAAACCCGGTTATCTGGAGCCTTGAAGTAGAAATCCAGTTTTATATTCTTGCTCCATTTCTTGCATGGGGAATTTTCCGTATCAAAAACTATTCTACCCGCAATATAATCCTCGTCAGTTCCATTGTTCTTGCTATTATATTACAGGATATAACTGATATTACCAATGGCGAAAATTTCTTACGTTATACCATTTTGGGACAGGTGCAGTATTTTTTAGTAGGCATATTAATGGTCAATCTCTATCTTAATAAAAAGCTGGTACCGGCTGGAAAAGATCAGCAATTCTGGAATTATGCAGCCACAGCAGCCGTTTTTGTAATGATTGGTTATTATTGGGTATATGGGCTCTTAAAATCGCTAACCTTTACATTAGTTTTGGCAATTCTTTTTATAGGAGCTTTTCGCTCAGGTTGGTTCAATAAGTTTTTGAATAAACCATGGATAATGGCAATAGGTGGAATGTGTTATAGTATTTACCTGCTACACCTTGGTATTGCACAAGCGGTAATGGAGTTTATGACTTATATGAAACCCAAAATTAATAACGATTACCTCTGGTTTACCTCCTATGCCCTATTGTTCTCATTAATATTGATAATTGTTGTTCCAATATTTTATTTGATGATTGAAAAGCCATGTATGGATCATAGTTGGCCAACAAAACTCAAGAATTTTTTCCTGTCAAGAACAGGTTTGGAATTTACCGAGCGTAAAAATCCATATAATAATAATAATACATAGAGTATGAAATATAATTGAAAACTTTCGAAAACTTAAATAGCCAAAAAATTAGTACGAAGATTCTAAAAAAAAATTGAACTTGTTGAATGAAAAAACTACCAGAACAAGTATGGGTTTTTACAGGGGCTTTTATTTTCTTCCTGCTAACATTAGCCGAAAATTTTTCCGGCCCGCACGATTCAATCACCTATCTCAATGGAATTGTTGATGGTTATCCTTTGGTGAATCAACATCATTTATTGTATCACTATGCTGCTTATTGCTGGTTGCAAATCTGGCATTTTATTTTCCCCACTGTAAAAGATTATTATATTATAGAAGCTTTTTCTTCTTTGTGGGGAAGCTGTAGTCTGGTTGTTCTTTATTCTTTCTTCAGAACCCGTTTTAACTTAACTGCATCGCAATCCATTTCTGCAATTTTAGTCATTGCATTTTCTTATGCCTTTTGGTTCTATAGCGTAAATATTGAAGTATATGCTCCTCCGCTTTTCTTTGTTTTGCTTGCACTCTATTATATTTCAAAAGAACAGCTCAGTCATTCCGATTGGTGGAAAGTAATTTTGTTGCATGTTTTGGCAATTGTTTTCCATCAGGTTAATGCGCTTTTTGTGGTTGTAATTTTTTACAAAATGTGGCAGCAACGTAAACATATATCTCTTTTCCGGTGGTTATCTGCTTATTCGTTAACAGGAATTGTATTGGTAGGCGGCGCTTATTTTATTGTTGGGTGGATAATTGAACAACAGAATACTATTTCAAAATGGATTTTTTGGATGCGGGGATATGCTGGTGGAAGTGTATTCTGGTACCCGCTTAGTACAAAAACACCGATAGATGTTTCCTATGGATTTTCTCATGCATTGCTGGGAGGGCATTATGTTTTTCAATTACCTCCGGTAAAAAAAATCCTTAATGAATCATTGACGAATCATTCGCTCAGTGATGAGTTATTTATAGCTCGTAACATTTCCACATCAACAGCATTGCTGCTTTCAATACTAACAATAGTACTTGCTGCCACGATGCTCTGGTTATTATTTCGGTTCATTAAAAATTTCCGGCTCATTAAAAATCAATTTCGAATTATTCTAACTCCATTGCTATTAACATTTATTGTATACAGTGCTTTTTTTACTTTTTGGATGCCTGAAATATTAGAATTCTGGATACTGCAATCGGTATTGCTTTGGTTATTATTGCTGGGAACTTTACCGATAACAATCAAACCAAATGGTATTAAACCAATTTATATTTATGTTTCCCTGGCAACAATGCTTTTTGTCATCAATTATTTTGGCAGTATCCGCTGGATGCAGCATAAAGAAAACGATTTATATTTCGTAAAAGCATCAACGATCCAAAAAATTACACGGCCCAAAGACCTGGTGATTTTACAAAGCGCATGGATTTTGAAAGATTTTCTGAAGTATTTTACAACAGTGAACGCTCAAACTGTTCCTTTAAAAGATTCTTCTCAAACCAAAATAGACAGCTTCTTTACTAATACACTTAATAACAATGGCAAAGTGTATATACTGCCCGAGATAAATAATAAAATGGGAGTAACAGATACCCGATATATAGATTCGCTGCGTAAACAATATTCTTCACGTATAAAACAATTTCGCGATAAGGATCCCGAAATGTGGGTTATTGAATAATTATTAATATCCTGTTTTTTTACTATGCCCCTTTTTTACGAATTTTGACTTTATCAATTTTTATTATTCTTGAATATCGCAGAATGGAACAACCACTAGCAGGTAAAGTAACGGCCGATCGGATAAATGAGTTCCGGGCAATAGTAGGTGATTCGTTTGTTTTGGTGGATGAAGAATCCCTTAGCCATTATGGTCATGATGAAACTGAGCAATTGCAATTTCCACCTGATGTAGTACTACGACCAAGGCAAGCCGATGAAATAAGTGCTATCCTTAAAATTTGCAATCATTATAAAATACCGGTTACACCTCGTGGTGCAGGAACAGGCCTGAGTGGTGGAGCTATTCCGCATTTAGGCGGTGTAGTTATTGCTACCGATCGGATGAATGCAATATTATCGGTTGATGAAAGAAATCTTCAGGTAATTACAGAACCCGGTGTAATTACAGAACTTCTGCAAAATACCGTTAAGGAAAAAGGATTGTTTTATCCACCCGATCCGAGTAGCCGGGGTTCTTGTTTTATTGGAGGAAATATTGCAGAAAATAGTGGCGGACCTAAAGCGGTTAAATATGGTGTAGTTCGCGACTATGTTTTGAATCTTGAAATGGTTTTAGCCAACGGAGAAATAATATGGACTGGTGCTAATGTATTAAAAAATTCAACTGGTTACAATCTTACTCAATTAATTGTTGGCAGCGAAGGAACCCTTGGTATCGTTACAAAAATCGTATTGAAATTAATTCCTCTGCCTAAATATGAATTATTGATGCTTGCTCCTTTTCAATCGCTTGAAAAAGCCTGTGAAGTAGTGAGTGCAATTTTTAGAGCAGGATTTACGCCAAGTGCTCTTGAGCTGGTAGAAATTGATGCCTTGAAAATTGTTAGCAAAATGGTTGGTAGCTCAGCGATCCCTGTTGCCGAAGATATAGCGGCACATCTAATAATTGAAGTGGATGGAAATAACAGCGAGGTATTGATGGCCGATATGGAATCGATTGGCTCACTGTTGTCTGAATATGGAGCAGGGGAGCTTTATTTTGCAGAAGATACCCAGCAAAAAAATGAATTGTGGAAATTACGTAGAAGGGTAGCCGAGGCGGTGAAATTGGATGGATATACTATTGAAGAGGACACCGTAGTACCACGGGCAGAATTGCCGGCACTTATTCGCGGAGTAAAGGCCCTGGGTGAACTTCATAATTTTAAAGCGGTTTGCTATGGCCATGCGGGTGATGGTAACCTGCACATACGAATTAAAAAAGAAGGTACAGCCAATAGTTTTGGCGATAAAGAAATGACAACTGTACTGCGGGCACTTTTTGAACTCACTAAAAATTTGGGAGGAACCATAAGTGGGGAGCATGGGATAGGGCTTATCCAAAAAGGATATATGGATATTGTAGCGGCTAAACCTTTACTTTCCCTGATGCGGGGTATAAAGAAAACCTTTGATCCTAATAATATTTTAAACGCCGGAAAAATTTTTGACCTCTGAAAACGTTTCTATAAAAAATGAGTATGAAAAAATCAATTCTTGCAATAACTATTGCCTTCCTCCTATCAAATGCATCTGCTCAATATGATGAACCGGAGAATAAAGGATTCAAAAAAGAAAATCTTTTTACAGGGGGAAGTATTTCTCTTTCTTTTTTTAATAATACTTTTCTGATTGGTGGCAACCCTGTTTTCGGATATAAGATTGCAAATTTTATGGATGCGGGAGTTCTTGTGAATTATCAATATACTTCTATTCGCGATTATAAAGTATTCGACGATCGCCTACGGCAGTCAATTTATGGCGGAGGGGTATTTACCCGTTTGTACCCTGTTAATTTTATTTTTGCCCAGGTACAGTTAGAACATAATTTTATTACTCAAAAATATATTCCGGCATCAGGTTCATTGCTTGGAGGTTATAAAGGAACAACATCTGCAAATAGTTTGTTGATCGGAGGTGGTTATGCATCGGGAAGAACCAGTTCTGGAAATAGCCCCTTTTTCTATATGTCGTTATTGTTTGATGTTTCAGGTAATACGAATTCTCCGTACACAGATGGACGTGGAAGAACGGTTCCAGTGATAAGAGCTGGATTTAATTTGCCTTTATTTCAGGGAAATGGAGGAAGCAATAATTAATCAGGAACCTAATTTATTGAATAGTTCTATCGGCGTTTGGCAAACAACAATTCTTTCTTCTAACCGGTCATAAAGAAGACCTTCTTTTTCCAACAATTGAAGGTGTGCAATCAGGTGCTTATAAAATCCACTTGAGTTAAGAAGATAGATTTTTTTGTTATGAATTTTTAACTGGTTCCAGGTTAACATTTCGAATAACTCATCAAGAGTGCCAAATCCACCCGGTAATATAATAGCAGCATCGGAAAGATCATACATCATTTTTTTACGTGTATGCATATCAGGCACTACTACCAATTCGGTTAATCCTTCGTGCTGGTGCTCCCAATCAATCAATACTTTTGGTATTACTCCAATAATTTTACCATTGTTTTGCAAAGCTGAATTAGCCAATGCTCCCATCAATCCAACATTACCGCCTCCGTAAATAAGTTTCAGGTTAAGGGCAGCAACCAGTTTCCCTATTTCAGCAGCATGCTGGATGTAAATAGGATTGTTACCAATTTTAGAAGCACAAAAAACAGCAACAGATTCAAGATTCATAATCAGTTGTTAAGTAAAGAGGTAAACTATTTTATCGTACATTCAAACCGTAAACCGAAAGTAATAAATAAAATCATTCTATGTCGCCAGCCCTTTTGTTTGGATTTGTAATTGGTTATTTTGTATTGTTACTGGGCGTAGCCTGGTTTACTTCCCGCAATTCCAACAACGATTCTTTTTTTATTGGTAACCGCAATAGCAATTGGATGCTTGTAGCATTTGGGATGATCGGTACTTCACTGAGTGGTGTAACCTTTGTAAGCGTACCGGGCGGCGTCGGAAGCGGTAACTTTTATTATTTTCAAATTGTAGTAGGCTATCTGCTGGGTTATATGGTAATCGCTTTTGTATTAATTCCTCTTTATTACAAAATGAATCTTACCAGCATCTATACCTATTTAGAAAAACGATTGGGAATAAACGCACATAAAGCGGGGGCGTTCTTTTTCATTCTTTCACGTACCGTAGGTGCTACCGCAAGGCTATACCTGGTCATAAATATTCTTCAGCTTTTTATTCTCGACAAACTCGGTATTCCGTTTATTGCTACTGCATTGGTTATTTTGTCGATGATATTACTCTATACTTTTGAAGGAGGCGTAAAAACAATAATTTATACAGATACCTTACAAACTTCGGGTATGCTGATAGGCTTAGTAGTCTGTATAATTGTAATTGTAAAAGCAATGGGAACAGATCTATCCGGAGCATGGTCATTAATGAGTGATAAAGGATATACTAAGATATTTAATACCGATATAAAAGCAGGCTCTTATTTTATGAAACATATATTGGGGGGAATGTTTATTGCTATTGCGATGACAGGTCTCGACCAGGAGATGATGCAAAAGAATATCAGCGTAAAAACGCTTAAAGATTCACAGAAAAATATAATCACTTTTTCTGCGGTGCTGGTAGTGGTTAATCTGATGTTTCTTGTATTGGGGGGAATTCTATATCTCTATGCAAATTCTAAAGGAATTTTAGCAGCACCCGATGACCTCTTTCCTACCATTGCACTTAGCGATCCCTTCATCGGAACAATCGGTGTAATTTTTATCATAGCCTTAATTTCCGCACTTTTTCCGAGTGTGGATGGCGCAATTACTTCACTTACTTCCTGTTTTTGTATCGATATACTGGCACTTAATAAAATCAATGGAACCGAAAAAGAAAAAAAGCGAACCCGGTTAAAAGTACATTTTAGTTTTGCAGTGGTATTTTTTATAATGGTACTCATTTTTAAAGCAGTTAATGATAAACTTATTATTGATTTCATTTTGAAATTTGCAGGTATTACCTACGGACCCCTATTAGGTTTGTTTGCATTTGGCATATTAACAAAACGGCAATTGAATCAGCGATTAATCTGGACCGTTTGTATTATTGCTCCATTAATCGCACTTGGTATAGATGTGTTTAGCAGCCCTGAGTGGTATGAAAAAAAGTTACATGTTCAGTTGGGTATGGAGGCATTTTCGCAAAAATTGTTTCATGGCTATAAAGTAGGTAATGAACTGATATTAATTAATGGATTACTTACCTTCTTTGGCCTGTTAAGTATTTCCAAAAAACAAGATTCGGTTTAAACTAAAATTGATTTTTTACCGTTATTGATAGTCAAATGCCATCCCATTTCGTGTGTTGCGAATTGGATGGCATTTGTAATCTAAACCTATTAATTTTTGTGGTGTATGAATGATACGATTAAAATGGGGAAACAGCGCAGGTGGTCCGAATCTAAAGCGCAATCCAGTTGGCAGATATTTAAGATCATGGCTGAATTTGTGGATGGTTTTGAAGCACTCGCCAAATTAGGCCCCTGCCTTTCTATATTTGGATCGGCACGTACACAACCTGGTCACCTTTATTATGAATTGGCAACAGACATTTCTAAACGACTGGCAGAAGAAGGATTTGGGATAATTTCTGGTGGTGGTCCGGGTATTATGGAAGCAGCTAACAAAGGTGCACAATTAGGAGGAGGAAAATCGGTAGGATTAAATATTGAATTACCCTTTGAGCAAGAGTCAAACCCTTTTATTGATCGCGATGCAAATTTACATTTTGATAATTTTTTTGTACGTAAAACACTTTTTACAAAATACTCCCAGGGTTTTATTATGATGCCGGGTGGGTTCGGTACAATGGATGAATTTTTTGAAGTAGCAACGCTTATTCAAACAGGTAAAATGTTACAGGTTCCACTGATACTGGTGAGTACTGACTATTGGGGCGGCTTAATGAAATGGATGAAAGAAACAATGCTTCAGAGCACTAACTATATTTCTGCCGGAGATATTGATTTGCTGCAGGTAGCAGATACGCCCGAAGAAGTGGTTGATCATGTGTTAAAATTTTATACAAAACATCCTTTACAGCCAAATTTTTAAAGAACAAAGGGTTCACCTTTTTACGATCCATTTCTATCATTGATCATAGTCAGGTCGTATAAGTCAAGGCTTTTGATAGGCTGCTGATCTGTTATCTTTGTATAAATCCCATACATTGGACTTTATAAACCCATTGGCACTGATCTATGCCGAGAAATATACATCAAGCCCCGATTTTATATTGGATGAACTTGCTGTACAAACCTATGCTACCCACACACAGGCCCACATGCTTAGCGGAAAAGTGCAGGGGCGTTTGCTTGAAATGATTAGTTGCATGGTTCAGCCCAGGCGAATATTGGAAATTGGAACATTTACAGGATATAGTGCGATATGTCTGGCAAAAGGTCTTCAAAAAGGAGGATTGTTACATACAATTGAAATAAGAAAAGAAGAGGCAGAAATTGCAAAAACATATTTTAAGCTTTCTGTTTGGCAAGAACAGATAATTTTGCATTTGGGAAATGCGTTAGATATAATACCAAAACTCGAAGAGCTGTGGGATCTGGTATTTATTGATGCTGATAAGGTTAATTACATCGAATATTATAAGTCGGTAATACCTAACCTAAGGAAAGGTGGATTTATTTTGGCGGATAATGTATTGTTTCATGGAGAAGTATTAGAGGAAACAATAAAAGGAAAAAATGCCACGGCCATACACGCGTTTAATGAGTTTATTGCAAAGGATAATTCGGTTGAAAAAGTATTGCTAACTGTTAGGGATGGATTGATGTTGATACGTAAAAAATAAAAGGTTGATCGATGATAAGAAACTTTTTAATAATAATTACTTTTTGTATTTCACAAGAATTAGTTGCACAAAAAAGCGAATTCGTTGTAGAATATATTAATAGTTATAAACAACTGGCAGTTGAAGAAATGATTCGTACTGGAGTTCCTGCCTCTATAAAATTGGCACAGGGTATTCTTGAAACGGAAGCAGGGCGCAGCGAACTTGTAATTAAATCAAACAACCATTTCGGTATAAAATGCAAAACGGGTTGGGATGGCGAAAAAGTGTACCATGATGATGATGCCCGGGGAGAATGTTTTAGAAGTTATGCTTCCTCCGGCGAATCTTATATTGATCATTCAAATTTTTTAAAGAGAAGTCAACGTTATGGTTTTTTGTTTGAGCTTGATCCCTCCGATTACAAAGGATGGGCTTTTGGATTGAAAAAGGCCGGCTATGCTACCAATACCAAATATCCCCAGATGCTCATTCGTCTTATTGAAGAATACAACCTCCAGCAATACTCGCTTATTGCATTGGGTAAGCTATCTCCGGGAGAAGAAATAATTGCGGTTTCGAAGAATCGCGAATTGGAAAATAAACCAGTTTCCAGTGGCGTTCAGACGGCCGAGCCTATTGTGGAAGAAGATCCGCTTGCTGTGATTAATTCTACTTATCCTGCAGGGGAGTTTCAAATCAATAGAACAAGAGTAGTATTTGCTAAAGCCGGTACTTCTTTATTGTCGATTGCCCAGCAATACGATTTATCTTTTAGCCGGCTGTTGGATTTTAATGATTTGACGCAGGAAGATGTACTGATAGAGGATCAGCTTATTTTTTTACAAAGAAAAAGAAGAATTGGAGAGTCGGAATATCATATTGTTCAAAAAGGAGAAAGTCTGTATGGTATTTCTCAAAGTGAAGGAATTCGGTTTGAAAATTTATTAGGATACAATTTTTTACAGGCACATTTGCGACCCGCAACAGGGGAGAGATTATACTTACAAAAGGAAGCACCTGCCAAACCCAGGTTAGTTACAAACGAAATAAAGACATTAATTAACTCAGACATAAAGCAAGGAAATCCAAATTAAAAAACTGAAGTTGGTTTTGATCTTATAAAAAATAGAGTATGCAGTATATACGTATACACGACAAACAATTTGAACCCTACCTTTCCGCCAACGAAATTGCATTAAGAATAACAACAGTTGCTCAACAACTCAATAAAGATTTTGCAGGCAGAAAGCCACTATTTATTGCTATTCTAAATGGCTCTTTTATGTTTGCGTCCGATCTTTTCAAAGAAATTTCCATTGAAGCAGAAATCTGTTTTATAAAACTTGCCTCTTACAAAGGAAGCAAATCAACCGGCCATGTGATAACGGCTATCGGTTTGGATATGGATATTATAGGTCGTGATGTAATTATTATTGAAGATATCGTTGATACCGGTAAAACACTCAACGAATTTTTACCGCAGATTCATCATCAACAACCTTCTTCGGTAAAGATTGTGGCGCTTTTACACAAACCGGATGCAATGGTTTATCCTGTTAACATAGATTATCTCGGATTTACGATTCCAAATAAATTTGTGGTTGGATATGGATTGGATTACGATGGGTTGGGGAGAAATATAAAAGAACTTTACCGATTGGCTGAGTAATCAGCATCTATCAACAATCAAAAATAGAACTTATAGAAGTTACATCAACTACTTGAAAAACGGGCTTGCCATATTAATTCTTTCAGTATGCGTTACTTCTTTACACGCGCAATATTATTTGCGTGGTGAAATAAGGGACGAGAAAAATTTACCTGTTCTCAATGCGAAAATTCTTCTTCACTCTACAAAATATGTTTATAGTTCCGGCATAGGTGGCGCATTTGGAATAATGATTGAAAAACCTACAGATAGTATCACCCTTTCATTGGAAGGATATCTAACAGTATCTGTTAAAGTTGATGCAGACAAGTACCAGCAACTGGTAATGAAAATGCTTCATGCTTCTGCAAGAATCAGCAAAAATCGCTTGGTATCTGTTACAAAAAATCTTAAACTGGAGGATCGGGAAAACTGGACGGTTGGTGGCGAAACCTATAGCTCATTGCTGGAAAATGAATTTGTGGAGGCTAAGAAATTTCCAGAAACAGGATTTGCAATACATACTGATAAAGCATCATACAGTAATATCCGAAGATTCTTAAATATGAATACGATGGTACCACCAGATGCGGTGCGTACCGAGGAAGTATTAAATTATTTTAACTTTACTTATCAGGCACCTTCAAAGGATAGCATGTTCGGTTTTCAATCCTACCTGTCCGATTGCCCATGGAACTCAGAAAGTAAATTGTTGTTTCTTCATATATGTGCACGAAAATTGGATCCCGAAAAAATTCCGCCAAGTAACCTGGTATTTTTAATTGATGTATCCGGATCAATGGATTTGCCCAACCGCCTCCCATTGTTAAAGTCTGCATTTAAATTGCTCGTAGATAATCTCCGGGAGAAAGATACCGTTTCAATTATAGTGTATGGCAGCACGGTAGGAGTGTGGTTGCAACCAACTTCCGGAATAGAAAAGGATAAAATTCGTAAATCAATTGAAGAATTATTTCCCGGAGGTTCTACCCCTGGCGAATCGGGTATTCGATCGGCTTACCGGCTTGCAAAAAGCCAATTTATAAAAGGAGGAAACAATCGTGTAATACTTGCAACCGATGGTGATTTTAATGTTGGCCAGGTAAGTGAAGATGAATTGGATAAACTGATAACCCAACACCAGCAGCTAGGAATTTATCTCACCTGTTTAGGAGTTGGAATGGGAAATTATAAAGATTCTAAGCTGGAAGTATTAGCTAAAAAAGGGAACGGTAATTTTGCCTATTTGGATAATGAACTGGAAGCTGAAAAAGTTTTGGTAAAAGAACTCACCCAAACACTTTACACCGTTGCCGATGATTCTTATTTAAGTATTAAGTTTAATCCCGAAATAGTTCAGGAATATCGCCTCATTGGATTTGATAATAAATTGAAAGCGCTTGCCGATTCATTGAGTGGTGTAGAAGGTGGTGAAGTAGGATCTGGTCATTCTTTGTTGGTATTGTTTGAAATTAAAACTGGTGGTGATATTAAGGACAGCCGGTTTTACCAGGAACCTGGATTGGCTAAGATAACTATTAATTATAAAAGGCCTAACGATTCAGTAATGCGTAATACCGGTTACAGGTGCCCACCTCTTTATACAGAGTTCTATGAGCTGCCAGCCTGTTATCGATTCGCATCTTCCCTTGTTATGTTTACTGCATTACTAAAAGACTCAAAATATTCGAGACGAATTTCGTGGGCAGATGTAATAGAAATTGCCAATCAATCGTACAATGCGAGTGATGGATTGCAAAAAGAATTTCTCCTGAACGTTGAAAAGGCTAAAAAAATTTATTCCCGTTCAAAAAGAAAAAGAAAAAATAATGGTTGATTGAACGTTCAATTTCCATTATGCAGGTGTTCGGATCATTTTATTCTATTTTAGTTTTTGAATTATTTTTTTCTCCTTAGTTTGCTGCATTTCACACACATAAATACAAATTAGAATAAACTTTTTTAAAGTAGAACTACGTATACTATTCAGTAACTCTTCTCTTGTTTCCCCTTTCTTTCTATTGCAGCTTTGTATCCTGATTCACACAAATAAACATGTTGTAGCCCCTTTCTTTTTTAAACCCACTGTAGAAAAGTATTGGTTAAGTTGATTGGTAGTAAATAACCTGGTTTCAAAAACATATTAAACCTTATTTATTATGGCAACTTTAAAAAATGAGATGGGCCTTATGGCTTCCGACGCACAACCAGGAACAGGTATCCCCTGTTGTCCTGAATTATTAAAAGACGATCATTGTGATGTCTTTAATTTTAAACGAATTCTTAACTACCCTGTTACCGTCAACGTGGATGGAAGACCCGTTCAATTTGATGCGGAAGTAATTCTTAATTTTCGCTTTAAAAGATGTACACTAGGATTAACACTGGGTGATCCTATTTATTCAACCACTTTATTGCCCGGCGAGAAAGTTCGATTAGCGACTACAGACCGAAAAAGTCGTTTTTCTTTCGATAGTGAAAGTAAACTCAGTTATAGGAGTGAACAGATTTCGGAAGAGCAATATTATATGACATCGCTGCAGCACTATGTAACCGATGGTGCCAATAAACAATCTGGCGGTGGAAGCAGTAGTAATAGCGGTGATTGGAATTTTCATGGCGATGCCCATGGAAGTTATGGGTCCTATGTTTTTGGAGGATCGGCCGACGCAAGCGTGAATTCAAACGGGCGCCATAACAGTAAATCAACATTTGATTATTTAAATGAACAAACGTCTCATGCAGAAGCATCAGCAAATCAGTCGGTAAATGCAACCCATAAAGCACACAGCATTTCGGTTGGAGAAGTTTCATCACGTACCCATATTGAAGGTGAGTCGGAAGATCATTTTGAATCTTCTTCAAGGGTATTTGCAAATCCTAATCATTGCCATGCAATCAGCTTTTTGTTTTATCGTCTCAATAAAAAACAAAAAATATCTTTTACACTTGAATCAATTGAAAGACGTGTAAAGGATCCGGTAGCACCTGTTCGCCGGCCTTTTACTCCGGTTGGCGTAAAACCCGCAGTTTCGGTTCGCCCCGAGGATATAGCAGCAACGAGTAAAGTTTTCTCGAACCGGCAGCAAGTATTTGCGCATACCGAAGGAACGGCCATTGCGGGTAGTACCGTATTTGCAGGTAATCAGCCTTCTTTTGATTCAGTATCGTTTAACAGTTTTGCGTCCTCAGGTCTTCAACCAATTCCGGTTGAAACACACCAGGTTGTTTTGAAGGAGCTGGACACACAGTTACAAAAGCAATCTTTAATTGATGCAAGTGGAAAAATTTCTAAGGAAATCAAGCAATCTGTTTCTTTTGATATGGAGTTTTCATTACCTACCGGCGGTGTAATTGTAAAAGGTTGTTTGGATGAATGCGATATCTGTGAGCCGGAGGTAAAAGAAAGACTACAACTCGAGAACGATTTACTGCGCAGGCAAATTGAATTATTAGAAAAATCACAGGAATATCGTTGTTGCCCACCCGCACCAGTGATTACCGACTAATTTTTTGAGGTCATTAATTCGTATTGCTAACACTGTACCCTTTATTTACTTAGTAACGATGTATGTATTCATTGTAACAATGGAATTAGTATACTAACATAAACTTTAAGTGTAAAATCGTTCACGCTTAAATTAAAGCTGGTCGAAAGCGCTTTCGCCCAGCTTATTCAGCATCCTTAATTTCCAGGGTTTCGAATTGTTATTGCTTGCCCATTTTACTTGAAAACAGCATGCATCTGGCTTATATATTCAATCATTAACTATTAAACCTTTCTTATGGCAATTTTAATGCAAGGTTCCTGGAATATCCAGGTAACACAAAAATTTGCTGCACGTGACCAGCGATTTATCGTAAGTGGTGCCGGCAGCGGCAATGGTATTCATCCAGGTGTAGTAGGCTCTCCTACGGTACTCGTTACCGGTAGTTCGTGGAGCTTACAGGTACAGAATAAAAACGGCACGGTATGGCAGAATTCTACCGAAAAAATTCTACTCAGTCCTGCCCCCTGCACTGGCTTTTCATTAGCATCCGACGATGGTGGTGGTGCTGGTGCCGGAGATTTGGATTTTAACGATCTCGTCGTACAATGTACTACTGTGGCCACCAGTGGAGCTACAGACTATATTGCTTACGGCCATGTTTCGTACTATGAAGGCTTATGCTTTTTTAATCCTTGCTTTAAGGATTATATTGTAATAGATACACTGCCTTCTTTGTACAAAGCATTGGAGTATCCGGAATTGCGCGATTATATTAAAAAAGTATATCCTGAAAGATATATTAAACGACCAGGGTTGCCCGTCCCTCCCAATCCACCCGATCCATTTAAGCCTTTAATGCTACCCTTACAAAGTAATCAGCTAATTCCAAAACAGGAAGCAACGTTGTTCCGAATCGAAAAAAGCAACGTTGAGGAAATAAGGAGAAAAGGCAAAGAAGAAGTTAGTTTGGAAAAATTAACGGCTGTTTCATCTGTTGCGCTCAGTCGTACGAGTAATGATCGTTTGCTGAATGTAGACAAAGTTAAAATTGGCCGGATTATCGACAAGCTTCCCTATTATTGTAATGTTCAGTCTTATACTTCTGCTCTATTAAGATTTGTAGAATATGACCGTACAGCAGCAGAGTTAGCCGGAGGAGCGTATACAGGTATTGGTACCCGTGAAGTTTTAGGAAATGCCATTACAGACAATTTTGGCAATTATGTATTTCGTTTTCAGCGTACCGATTTTCAGGATGCCCTGGAATTGGAAACAGATGTGGCAAGTGGTGAATCATTCTTGGTTCAGCGTAAACCCGATTTGCTGGTGCAGGTATTGGATCCATCCAATGTGAATAGAATAATGTTTGAATCGGGATTGTATTCCAATATCGGAACCTGTCGCCGAATCAATATCTGTATTCCAAAATCTGTTATTGGCACTACGGTTAATCCTTGTGTGGGTCAGAGTACCATTCAATACATTGGCGATATTTATTTGGGAGAAGACAGCAGTGGCAATCGCGGCGGATTGGGTTATACCTTGCATAGCTCGGGTCGTATTAGTGGCAACGGCCTGTCATGCGCTGCCTGGAGAGGAAAATTGAATTTGATTTCTTGCAGGTTCACCGATCCTGCAATTGCTTACTATACTGTTCGCTATCGCAGAGCAGGTATCGGATGGACTAACGTCGAAGAAGATATGCAGTTGATAAATGTGAGTAGTGGTTTTCCGGTTGGTACTTCTGTACGTACAACTCAAAGTTTGAGTGTTGATGGAGCGGCATTGGCACCTACGCGTTGCTACTTTAATGTGGAGGCTCCACCACCCACCATTCCGCAGCCGGCAGGCTGGATCACTTCAATCAACTACAAAGCCTTTCTAACAACCGGTAATTATACCGATATAACAGGAAAGGGTAGGGTAGAATTTAGAATTGAAGGGTATAAAGCGGATGGATCAAAAATTGCTGCAGTGGATGAATCGATAGCCTTGTACTTAGACAATAATCTATGGTCTATCGAACTCGATGAAGAAATATCAATGGATGGTACAACTCTTGGTAATTGTGCCCTATTTACATTGCCCTCAAACGGAGCTGGCGGGTATATAGAAGATGCACCGATTGAAGTGAGATTTAAAGCAAATCAATCGAGTGGATTTATGGGAGGTTATTATCTGACAATCGGGAAAGGAGCTATTGGAAATATAAATCTTGCTAAAGTTGGCAATCATATTCCTTCGGGTTGGAACGGATTACCCAATACTATCCCGTTTGCGGATGGAGGAACACAAGTGGGTCGAACCTATTCATTTAGTTCAGCCTCGCCCACAGCAATTTGCCCGGTTTTCAATGGTACCATTAATGAAATAGGCGCCGATTCCGATGGTGACTTTATTAAGATTAAAGTAAAACCGAATACTACCTGGCTTGAAGTTGCACAAAACTTCTGTGCATTCAGGCTTCGTATTGATGGCTTCATCCGGCATACGGATGGTGATACTTATTGGAATGTAAATTTCAGCAGCAATGAAGTACTAATTGGAATTGAAAGAACGGTTTAAATGGACTTCTCACTCCTGATAGTATGCGCAGTTGCGGTTTGGCGACTTACCCATTTGTTGAGTAAAGAAGACGGCCCATTCGATCTTATCTTTCTATTGCGCAGGCAGCTCGGGCAGGGTTTCTTCGGAAACCTGCTCGACTGTTTTTATTGCCTGAGTTTATGGATTTCGTTTCCGGCGGGATGGTGGTTAGGAAATGACTGGATTACAAAAATGGTATGCTGGCTGGCCTTATCGGGCATTGCCTGTTTGCTTGAAAAATTAAGTAGCAAAAATGACCCAACACCTCCGGCTTTTTATGAAGAAGATAAAAAATTATAATTATGTCTTGTTGCGGAAAAAAAAGAAATGAATATTTGGGCGCTTTGTCAACTGGTTCCACAGCTTATACGCATACTCCTTCGGGCCAATTCTGGGAAGATATCTTTTTTGAATATACTGGTGAAACAGGGTTAACGGTAAAGGGAGGTATTACCGGAAGAAGCTATCGGTTTAATACAACCGGAGATCGGCAGCAGGTTGATTATCGGGATGCAGGAGGGTTGATGGCCATTCCTTTATTGAAGAAAGTAAAAGCAAGCTAATTCGAACATTTATGTTGGGAAACAATGGAAAATCAAAACCGGCAAACGATAAGAGGTTACTGGTTTTATTTTTGTAATAGTTCAATTCTATAATAAACAGAAGCGTTAAAGTAGTGTTATGTTAGGTCTGCTATGGCGTACTTTTTTTTGGCTAAGAGATTCAGCATTTTTTTAAAAAATAAGTTTAGATTTTTTTTAAAATCTCCTTACAAAAAAGATATTGCTACGAAAGAGCATAGTTTTTTATGAAGCATACATATCTTTTTTTTGCGTGGATGTATCTACGTCAATTTATTCGTACCATAGCACAGAAATAGTTTATATCGGGTAGAGATGAAGTAATTAATATTGCTATCACCAACACAAGGTATGGCCACCCGGCCCTGAGGGAACAACATTTTAAATTAAACAGCTTTTAAAAAATAAATAATTGGTACATAAATATTATAAAGCACTTTGTTCCAGTCATAGTACAAAAATTATTTTTTATCAAAAGGGTATGATGCTATTAATAGTGCTATCACCAACCCTGGGTTGAGCGCCTCAGCCGGTTCGTGCCCAACGAAGTTGGGATGCGCAAGCAAGAAGCGGGTGCAGCGCGATGCCCAGGGTAACGGCCACCCGGCCATGAGGGAACAATTATTTAAATTAAACAGTTTTAAAAAAATAAATAACTGGCAACGAAATAATAGATCAATTTATTCTTCCAAGAACACCGGTATTAAGTTAAATCTGCTATGGCGAAATTATTTTGCAACAAAGAGATTCAGAATTTTTTTTTAAAATCTTCTTGTTAAAAAGGTATTGCCGCGAAAGCGCGAAATTGTGTTACATGCATATCTATTTTTTTGCGTTGATGTATCTACACCAATTTATTTATACCATGGTACTAGAATTATTTTTTGTAAGAAAGGTATGTTGCTATCAATAGTGCTATCACCAACCCTGGGTTGAGCGCCTCAACTGGTTCGTGCCCAACGAAGTTGGGATGCGTAAGCAAGAAGCGGGTGCAGCGCGATGCCCAGGGTAACGGCCACCCGACCCTGAGAGAAAAACATTTTAAATTAAACAGCATTTAAAAAATAAATTATCTGCGCCAATTTAATCTTACCGTAGCAGTAGTTACTTTTATTCATGGAGCCTTACCAGGAAAATTATTAAGAAAACATCTCCCTCACTTTGTCAAAAAAGCTTTTATCGCTTTTTTCGGGTTTTGGTTGAAAATTACCAGAGTTGTTCATTTTCTCGAGTATAGACTTTTCTTCATTGGAAACCTGTTGAGGGGTCCAAACATTTACATAGATAAGCTGATCGCCTTTTTCATAAGAATTAACTGCGGGAAAACCCTTTCCTTTAAGCCGGAATATTTTACCGCTTTGTGTTCCTGGCGGAATTTTTATTTTCGCCCGTCCATCAATGGTAGGTACTTCTGCCTGGGTTCCAAAAACAGCATCAGGAAAAGAAAGGTGCAGCTCGAAAGCAACATTTAATCCATCCCTGTGTAATTCTCTATGCGGTTCTTCCTCAATTAGTATTATTAAATCGCCGGGAGACCCTCCACGTTCACCCGCATTTCCTTTTCCTCCCACGCTTAACTGCATTCCTTCCTGTACACCGGCGGGTATATCTATTGAAACTGTTTCTTCTCCATAAACGCGACCTTCTCCTTTGCAGGAATTACATTTCGCTGTTATTACCGAACCTTCTCCATTGCAGGTAGGGCAGGTAGTTACCGTTTGCATTTGTCCTAAAAAAGTATTGGATACTTTTCGTACCTGGCCACTACCACCACAGGTACCACAATTTTGCATACTGTTTTTATCTTTTGCCCCACTACCAGCACAGGTTTGGCAGGCTACATGTTTTTTTACCTTTATTTGTTTACTAACGCCTTTTGCAATTTCTTCGAAACTGAGTTTTAATTTTACTCTCAGGTTACTTCCTCTTGTTCCGCGGCTTCGCTGGCCTCCCCGTGAACGACCACCACCTCCAAAGAAACTTCCGAACATATCATCGCCAAAAACATCTCCAAACTGGCTGAAGATATCTTCCATATTACTTGCTCCACCACTACCCCGCCCGTTACCACTAACACCACTATGACCAAAGCGATCGTATTGAGCCCTTTTATCTGCATCGCTTAACACTTCATAGGCTTCGGCTGCTTCTTTAAACTTTTCCTCTGCAGCTTTATCTCCCGGATTTCTATCAGGATGGAACTGCATAGCTACTTTCCTGTACGACTTTTTTATTTCATCAGGAGTTGATGTTTTAGAAACACCTAATATTTCGTAATAATCTCTTTTCGCCATAAACGTTCAATAATAACTGCTGCGGTTATACGTACCCGGAATAGTTTGCAGCACACCTATATCGGGATTTAATTATTTTCCTACAACTACTTTTGCAAACCGAATGATTTTATCATTTAAATAATAGCCTCTTTCCACTTCATCAATCACTTTCCCAACAAGTTCTTCAGTAGGAGCGGGTATTTCGGTAATAGCCTCGTGCAAATCTGCATTAAAAACCTGGCCGGTTGTTTCCATTTCCTTGAGGCCCTTTGCCTTCAATATACTTCGTAATTTTTGAAAAACCAGTTGAATACCTTCTTTGATCGCTCCTGTTTCCTGAGTATTGGCTAATTGCTTTTCTGCACGCTCACAATCATCAAGTACTGTTAATAAAGAACTGATCACTTCTCTGCCAGCGGTTTGCAAAAGTTCAACCCTTTCTTTAGCATTTCTCTTACGAAAATTATCGAACTCGGCAACCTGACGAAGGTATTTATCTTTCAATGATCCGATTTCTGTTCTTAATTTTTCAACCTCATCTTCTTCTTGAACAGGTTCACTTAAATGGTGAGATCCGCCAATAGCCTCATCCGAATTAATATCAACAAGTTGTTCCTCATTTTCCGCCAGACCGGCTTTATTTTCTTTTGAGCTATTCATTTTTGACATAATATTATCTAGTATTCTTTAAATGGAGTGCAAAGGTAGGTTGGTCAATTTGTTTGCCAAGCAGGATTTCTAAGACAAATTGACTTAAAAACTGGTTTTATCCTATTTTCTTTCCCCTTTTATCTGCTTTAATTTTTTTTTAACCCGGTTGGTTATTCATTCTCCAAATTCTCCTCTGCGTGGAGAACGGTCTTTGTTTTGAAAGTAAAAAGGAATGGCCGCTGTCTTTGAATTATAATTTTTCATTCTTCCATTTCAAATAATGCAGTTAAATGCCAGTATTATATTTCACTGTTTACTTTTTATGAATTGATGGGAACTATATTACTATTATAACGATGAAGTGAGATATCTCGATCCTGTCTTTTATTGGTTTAACCAGTTAACTACGGTAAAGATGTTAAAGAAAATCAAAAGCAAAGCAGCGTTTCACAACTAAAAAAAATCTTTAGAAGGTTTAGTTGTTTGTTTGAAAACTCGTTATAAACAATCAATTGTTAGTTTTTGAAGGCAAAGCGGATATGTTAGGAGAAGAATTTATCAAGGATTGCTGGTATTTAGAAAATGCAGATACTTTTTTTTGAGAAAGTAAAAAAAAATTAATCTTGTTTTTAAATTATTGTTAAATTTATGCGCCATATTTATATTTTATTCACACAACCTTAATCAAAACACAATCATTATGCCCTCAACGCTAACTGCCGTAAGGTCGTGGTTAATAGCATGCCTGCTATTATTTTCTACGATAACTTTTGCTCAGCAAAAAACAGTTACCGGTAAAATTACTGGTGATAAAGACAAACAACCCATTTTTGGGGCTACGGTTTCTGTAAAGGGAACCAATACAGCCACACAAACAAATGCCGATGGAACTTATACCATCACAGTTCCGGGATCAAACAGTGTCCTGGTAGTTACATTTGTAGGTTTTGAAACGGTTGAAATGCCCGTGGGCTCAAAATCTGTCCTCGACATTTCATTGAAAGACCGGACCACTACTCTTACAGATGTGGTAGTAACCGGTTATTCATCTCAGGCGAAAAAAGATATTACAGGTTCCGTATCTGTAGTAAAAGTGGCTGATATGGTTGCTGTTCCCAGCGGAAGCGCCGAGCAGCAATTGCAAGGTCGTGCTGCTGGTGTTACCGTAACAGGTTCTGGCCAACCCGGTGAAGGTGCGAGTGTACGTATTCGTGGATTTGGATCCTTAAGCGGTAATAATCCTCTATATGTAATTGATGGTGTTCAAACAGACAATCTGGGAGAAATTAACTCAAACGATATTGAAAGTATCCAGGTGTTGAAGGATGCTGCCTCAGCCTCTATCTATGGCTCTAAGGCTTCGAATGGGGTAATTATTGTAACTACTAAAAAAGGAAAATTGGGTGGTGGCGTTAAAGTAAATTACGATTCTTATTATGGTGTTCAAAGCCGTGGTAAAGGGTTTGATTTATTAACACCTCAGGAAAATGCAAACCTTACCTGGTTAGCATTAAGAAATTCCGGGCAGATAGAACCCAATGGTAATCCACAACATCCTCAATATGGTACAGGTGTCAACCCTGTATTACCTGATTATTTACTTGCAGGTAGTTTATATGGTGTTTTTGAAGGTAACCCTGCCGCAGACCCAACTAAATATTTTTTGAACCAGGACGATCCCAATAGTTCTTACTTAATACATAGGGCAAATAAAGCAGGCACAAATTGGTATAATGAAGTTTTCAGTGCCCAGCCCTTAACAAGCCACAATCTTTCCGTAACAGGAGGTGGTGCGGCGAGCCGTTTTTATCTTGGATTAAATTATTTCGATCAGAAAGGTACTGTAATGACGACCTTTTATAAGAGGTATACGGTTAGGGCCAATTCTGAATTTACCGTTAAGAACAGGATTCGAATTGGTGAAAATTTCCAAATGTCATATAGTAATAATATAAGGATAGGTAACCAAAGTGAAGGAAATGAGATATCACTTTCCTATCGTATTCAGCCTATCGTTCCGGTATATGATATAGCGGGTAATTTTGGTGGACAAAAAGGTGCTGGTTTAGGAAATGCCCTTAATCCGGTTGCATATCGTATTCGTGCCAAAGATAACAGGAGCAATGATTATAAATTTTTAGGTAATGTATATGCTGAAGTTGACTTATTCAAACATTTTACAGCAAGAACCAGCTTTGGCGGAGAGCAGTATCTTAACAACTATTATTATTATGGTTTTAAGTCGTACGAAAATGCGGAGAACAATAGTACCAACGAATACCAGGAAGGTTCAAGTATGTTCAGATCCTGGATATTGACTAACCAATTATCGTACAAGCAAACCTTCGGCGAGCATTCAATAAATGCTTTAGCAGGTACGGAAGCCATCGAAGATTGGGGACGTTCTATTTTTGCAAAAAGATTAGGATATTTTGTGGATGATCCAAACTACAGAGCGTTAGCTACTGGTTCTGGTGTTCAAACCAATGATGGTGGTCCTTATGCACAAAGAGCCAGGTTTTCGTTGTTTGCAAAAGCTGACTATGCCTATGCAGATAAATTTCTGGCAAGCGCTACTGTTCGCCGGGATGGTTCATCGGTTTTTGGAGAAGAATTC
>JANNEK010000123.1:0-2474 GCA_031378605.1 Chitinophagaceae bacterium
AAAATCCATCAGTAATGTATCCTTGCTAACATGACTGTTAGTAGTACCTGATAAATTGATTTTTTTTAGTTGATTATACCAATTCGATCTTACTGCGTCTGAACCATCCATAACCTGTCCGAGTGTTTCTAAATACCAGGGATCGTTTCCTTTGTATTTTGCAGCCATTCCAATAATAAATTTTTCATCGTATTTTTTTCCTACCAGGGAGCTTAAAATTTCCCTTTGAAGAAAAGCTGATTGGTTAGACTGTAGATCAAGATAAACCCTGGAAAAATTCCTTAGCAACCCAACAGTATCCTTTTTTTTATTCAATGATTCTTTCAACGCTTTGAACGCAGTTATCCGCAATAGTTCATTTTCTGACTTTAATAAATTGTTTACTGCTGAAATTCCTTTATCACCCAGTTCTGCCAATAACCAAATAGCTCTTGCTTTTATATAAGGATTTACATCTCCTAATAATTCTTTTACTTTTTCAATAACCGTTTCTCCCTGTTGTTTTAATTTTTCAAATCCGGCATTCCGAACATTGATCGCTGGACTTTTCAAAGCTGTAATTTGACCATCAATCGTATTTAGGTTAATTTTAGGATTACTAAGTTTTTTGTTTTTGGGTGTAATTCTATAGATACGTCCATATCCGGTACTATCTTTCATTTGATGGCCACCTACCACCGGATCATACCAATCGGCCACATAAATGGCACCATCGGTACCGATGGTTATATCAGAGGGGCGAAACCATTTTTCTTTCTGTGTATTATTGGCAGAATCATTCCAAACATAATTTTCATTATCGGAAGAGAGAGAACTGATAAAATTGGATCGTTTGCCCAGGTTGTATCCAGATTTTTCTATGAAAGGATGATACCCGAAAATTGTATTTCTTCCGGCATCAGCACTCAAAAGCAAACCTAGATATTGATCTCCTAATAAATTACTCTCGTTGATGGTTATCCCAGTTGGGGCCCCGGCACCAGAATTATCGCCTGCTGGCATAACTCCCGGGTCTTCCTGGTGCCAGTGAGCTGTAAACATATCCTGACCCGGCCGTTGATCCGCTTGCCAATATCTTGTTCCATCCGTACTAAAATAACCAGCATTACCTTTCTCCATTAACCAACTTGTTCGGCAGGTTACTACCTGATCGTCATTATCATTTTGCCAAAGATTTCCATATGAATCAGGGATCACTTCGTAAGAGTTTCGAAAATTATGCCCCATAACGTTCAACCCTGTACCATCGGGTTTCATTCGAAGCGCTAAACCCCCTACCCAAATTTTTCCATCATCACTTTTCAAATTGCCTTCATTTTTTGTGTTATAGGGAGTGCCGCCTGTATATAAACTGCCCGATCGAAGCGTCCAACCCGATTTATCGGTAACAATGTGCGGACCGGCATTGCCTACATTAAAATACCAATATCCATCGGGCCCTGCATAAACAGCGTGCAGAGAATGATCATGATCAAAGCCTCCGAAACCAGTTAGTAATATTTCTTTTTTATCCGGCACATCGTCTCCATTCTCGTCGGTATATACAATAAGATTGGGTGAACAGGAAACAACTATTTTGTTTCCAATTACGGCTATACCTACAGGTGATCTAAGATCCATATCTTCCACAAACAGTTTTGCAGTATCTGCTCTTCCATCCTGGTCGGTATCCTCCAAAATCATCACCCGATCGCCTTTGTTGTGATGAAAATTTTTGGTTGAATCATTATTAAAGTTCCTATAATTCACAGCTTCCGTAACCCATATTCTTCCTTTCGCATCTACATCCATATTTGTGGGATTGTAAAACATTGGCGATTCAGCCCACAGCTCAGCCTGCAAATCATCTGGTAAAAACAATCCTGTTTCATTGAGCGCAGGAGCGGGCGACTTACAATGAATACCTAAAATAATTATGCTTATAAAAAAGCTGGAGAAAGCAGTACGTAACGGCATCTGCGTAATAATTTCAACTTGTTTTAGAAAATATTTTTTTTAATAATTCTTTATTATAACGATAACTCTCTATTAGCGATGAATCATCGGGTTTGGCCCATTCTATTTGCATCCAACCATCACCATAAAAACCAGATTCATACACGGCTCGTCCAATAGCTTCCCAATCGAGTGTTCCTTTGCCTAATAAAAATCCATTTTCTTTCATATGCAATTCGCAAATCATTTCCTTGCCAAGTTTTTTAAATTCGGCAATCGTATCATAACCGGCATCTGCCGTATTTCTAAAATCATAATAAACTTTTATATTTTTAGAACCAATTTTGTCAATCATATTAAGATGTTCATCGGCACTCAAATAAGATTCAATTCCAAGTATAATACCATTCTTTTCTGCATGTGGTGCCACTCTTTTTAATCTTTCAATCACTTCTTTTGTACCGGCTTGATCTTTACGCAAATCGTTCTTAGAAAAAAATGCCAATAGTACCACGGGCACTCCAAGATTTTTTGCAACG
>JANNEK010000295.1:0-2206 GCA_031378605.1 Chitinophagaceae bacterium
TCTTTTCTGTACAGCTGTTCGCTCAAAAAATTATTACAGGTAGGGTGACTGATGACAAGGGGGTACCTGTTGCCAACGCTTCTGTATTGGTAAAAGGAACTAATACAGGTACTGTTACAAAGGCTGATGGTAGTTACACACTAACAGTGCCGAAAAATGGCAAGGTTCTTATCTATTCTTCTACAGATTTGGTTGAACAGGAAGTAAATATTGGCAGCCAGTCAGTAATAAATGCTTCTTTAAAGTTAGCCAATAAAATATTACAAGAAGTTGTAGTAGTCGGTTATGGTACCCAAAAAAAAACTATGACGACGGGTGCTATTAATACCGTAAGAGGAGATGATCTCGAAAACAAACCTTTTACTTCGCCTGATAAAGCATTACAAGGGGGTGTAGCAGGTTTACAAGCCGCTTCAAGTTCCGGTGCACCGGGCTCCACAACGGATATTCGTATAAGAGGTATCAGTTCTATTAATGCAGGTAATTCCCCTTTGTGGGTAATTGATGGGGCAATTGCCAATACTGGAGATGCTTCCCGATTAACAACCACTGCAAATCTTTTGAGTACTCTGAATCCAAATGATATAGAAAGTATTACTGTATTAAAAGATGCTGCTTCTACATCAATTTATGGTAGTAGGGGAGCAAATGGAGTAATACTTGTTACAACTAAAAAGGGAAAGGCAGGAAAAACAAAATTCAGGTTGATACAGAAATAGGTCAAAATACCACAGCGTTTACAAACCCAAGAAATCGTTCTTTAAATGCACAGGAATATATTGACTTAACCAGGGAAGGATTAGTAAATCAAGGCGCTAGTGCGGCTACAATTACTGCAACTCTTACCGCTTTAGGTAACGGCAACGGTAATGACTTTAATTGGCTGAATGCCGTTACACAAACAGGACAGCAAGCTCAATATAACTTAAGTGCCAGTGGTGGAACAGATAAAACTACTTTTTATATATCAGGGGGTTATTTTAAACAAGAGGGTACTGTTATTAACAGTGATTTGAAAAGATATAATGGCGCCATAAAAATTACTAACCAGGCTACGGATAAATTAAGTCTAAGTGTGAATATAGATGGGGGTTTTGTAACACAGAACACACCATTAGCAGGTGGTGCTTTTGGAAACCCGGTTTTAAGCTCCTATTTTATATTGCCTACTTTTTCTGCATATAAACCCGATGGAACTCTTAATTATCTGACAGCAGATTTTCCTACCAGTAGCCTTTATAATACTGTTGCTGTTTCAAGCCTCGATAAAAGGAGACTCAGGGAACTTAGTTTGCGTGGGAACCTGTCAGCAGAATATAAAATTTTAAGTAACCTGGTTTTTAAAACTTCTTATGGAAGTGATTTTAATTACCTGGAAGAAGAGCAATATAATAATCCTTTTTATGGAGATGGCGTAGCATTACTTGCCGGTAGTCCTACTTTTGGCCCTAATATTCTATATAATCCTGCCACTACTGGTAGGGCATTGGCGTTTAATACCCGGTATTATAATTATACCTGGACAAACACTTTAAATCTTAAGCAAAAAATAAATAGAAACGGAGATATATATTCAAACATAAAAGTGGGCTATGAAAGCCAGAAGTCTAATGGATATTTTACATCCCTCCGGGGAGCTGGATTCCCACTTACACTTGCATTACAATATCCCGCTTCAACGGCTACGCCCCAACAAGCTACCGCCACAATAACTCAAAATTCTTTTGTTTCCGAGTTTGGTGTTGCTGATGTAAATATTAAAGATCGTTATATTCTTTCAGGAAGTTTTCGTCGTGATGGTTCATCCCGCTTTGGCCCTAATAACAAGTATGGCAATTTCTGGTCCATAGGGGCTTCATGGAATGTATCCAATGAGACATTCATGAAAAATATTGACTTTATCAGTTCACTAAAGCTCCGCGGATCTTATGGGGTTGTAGGAAATGCTGCCATCGGGGATTATGATTACTTTCCTGGCTATGGGTTTGGTGCAAACTATAATAGTACTCCGGGAAGTGCTCCAAATAATGTTGGTAATCCTGATTTAACCTGGGAAAATAGAGAAGAGAGTAATATAGGTTTGGACTTTGGATTATTTAAGAACAGGGTTGTATTAACAGTTGATGCTTACAAGAGAATTAATAAAGATTTACTACTTAGCAGGCCATTATATTCAACTACCGGGTTTACCTCAATACAACAATAC
>JANNEK010000170.1:0-9093 GCA_031378605.1 Chitinophagaceae bacterium
TAAATTATTAAACCATTTAAATAATTGATTCATACCATTACTCCAATCAGTTCCTTTTTTAAATTGCCACATAAACAACCAACCGAAAGCTGCACCTCCAATATGAGAGATATGCCCTCCCGAATTAATATCTTTAGCAACCATGGCAAAATCTACAATCACAAAAATGACTGTAATTATCCATAACGGAATGCCGCCATTGATCATCGGGAAAAATCGATAATTCGGAGCAAGTATCGTGGTAGCAATAGCAATCGCCATTACACCGGCTGAAGCGCCTTCGAGAGTTGCCAATGAAGAAGCCGTTTTTAATCCGGGAAAAATATTCATGCTAATTAAAAATAAAACACCGCCTGAAAGTCCGCCATATACAAATAAGGGAATAATTGTTTTGTTACCTGCAAGGTCCTGTAAAATAAAACCGAATATCCATAGCCATATAATATTTCCAATGAGATGAAATACCCCGTCATGCATAAACATATACGTTAGAAGGGTCCATGGGCGGCTCAATAATGTTTCAAAATTTGATGGAAGCCTGAACCAATCAAAAATTCCTTTGTAATAACTATTATTAGAAACTGCTCCATCTGTGGAGGTAAGCCTCATGGAAAGTTGTATAAACGTAAATACACAAAACACAATTACCAGTATTGCAAGCAACAATACCAGTGTATTACCCCGTTGACCAATCCCCGCTTTTTTTGCGTATCGTTCTTCCATGCAGAAATAAAGTTTAGGCGAATTTACGAATACCTGCATACTATGAAAAGCCAGTGGTAAACGCTTTCTACCTATTAACAGCTTTTTGAAAAGAATGTTGTGTTAGTAGAAGTTTCGGCGGTTGCCTTTGCTCTTATTCCAGATAATCACAATAATTAATCCTGCAAGGGCTCCGCCAAGATGCGCCCAATGTGCCACATTATCCCCCGGGGTTTTATTAACCACTCCAAAAAGGTCGATGGCCATAAAACCTGGTATAACAAATTTTGCTTTTACAGGTATTGGTATGAACATAACGTACATTTCTGTATTAGGAAATAAATAGGCAAAAGCAGCCATCACACCCATTATCGCTCCTGAGGCTCCTACAGCGGCTGAATCCGAAAGTAGCAAATGGGCTGCTGCGGCAAATACCCCGCAGATTATATAAAATTGAAAAAATCGTTTAGCTCCCCAGAAATTTTCTAAGACTTTTCCAAACATCCATAGCGTAAACATATTAAAGAAAAGGTGACTCCAGCCGCCATGCATGAACATATGCGTTATAGGTTGCCAAATTCTAAAAAAACCAGAATTTATAGGCATCAATTGCCCATAGGCTACATATTCTCCATAGGGAGAATTTTCTGTAAAAAGTTGTATTAAAAAGATCAACACATTTGCAATAAGCAAATTCTTAACTACAGGAGGTATATCTGAAAATCCGGAAGAACGATACTGCATAGTATAAAATTAATAACAATAAAATACGAATATCGGATTAAGGAACTGAATAAAATTCTTAAATCATTTTAACTTTAACTGCACTACATTTTCAATATGCCGGGTATGCGGAAACATATCGACCGGTTGAATGTTGGTAACCATGTATTGCTCGCCCAATAAATTAAGGTCGCGGGCCTGCGTAGCCGGATTACAACTTACATAAACAACAATCGGGGCCCTTATCGCCAGAATTTTCAGTACTAATTTTTCATGCATACCTACTCTTGGAGGATCCGTAATAATTACATCGGGCTTACCGTGTTCTACAAAAAAAGCATCTGTACAAACATCAATGACATCTCCTGCAAAAAAACTTGTATTCGAAAGGCCATTTAATTGGGCATTTTCTTTTGCATCGTCAATAGCTTCTTTCACTGTTTCTACTCCAATAATTTTTTTTGCCTGCTTACTTACAAAAATACCAATGCTACCGGTACCACAATAAAGATCATACACTATTTCATTACCGGTTAATGATGCAAATTCTTTTGTTACCTGGTATAATCTTTCTCCCTGCGCTGTATTGGTCTGAAAAAATGATTTGGCGCCAATCTTAAATTGAAACTTGCCTAATGTTTCTACCACAAATCCTTTTCCTTTATAAACTTGTGGTTCCAGGTCATAAAGACTATCATTCATTTTTGAATTAATGGTATACAAAAGGGTAGTAATTTCGGGGAACTTTGATACAAGATGATTCAATAATTTCTTGCGATTTTCTTCTTCCTCGCGCCCAAAAACAACATTCACCATTATCTCCCCGCTACGGCAAATACGCACAAGAAGCGTTCGGATAAAACCGTTATGTAAACGAATATCATAAAATGGCCATCCTTCTTTTAAAGCGAAATTTTTAACAGCCGTGCGTATAGCATTGGTTGGCTCTGCCTGCAAATGACAATTATTAATATTTACCACTTTATCAAAAAACCCACGGGCATGAAAGCCCGCGGCACCAATTGGCTCACCTTCTACTGCAACCGAAGAATTAGAATAGCCCTCTTTATCAATCTTTTTTTCAAACTTTCCAAAAGGAATAAACTCTTTGGTGGCAAACGTATATTCCATTTTGTTTCGGTAGTACCTATCATTTGTTGCGCCTATAATTGGTAAGATTGCCGGCAATTCAATTTTTCCAATCCGGTCAAGTACTTCTTCAACCTGGCGTTGTTTGTAATACAATTGCTTTTCATAAGGAAGCATTTGCCATTGGCAACCACCACAGGCTCCAAAATGTTCACAAAAAGGTTCTACCCGATCAACAGAATAACTATGAAAATGAATAGGCCTCCCCTCAGCCCAATCTTTTTTATTTTTTGTTAGCCTGATATCAACGATATCTCCCGGAACTGCATCTTCCACAAAAATTACTTTTCCTTCTACCCTTGCCAGTGAACGTCCCTCCCCTGCATGGTCCTCAATCAATATTTTTTCCAGTATAATGTTTTTCTTATTTCTTTTCACGATGCAAATATAGGTTAGTAGGAAGATGGTAAATGGAGAAGGCTAAAGCATGGGGCTTCTGCAGTACACTCTTTACCTTTACGCTTTCATGAATTCATCCACCAAAAATTATAAGGGAATTTATTTTATGTTGCTGGCAGCATTAAGCTTTTCCATTATGGGTGGTTTTGCAAAAGTGTTGAAGTCTTTTTTTAATGCCCCCCAATTAGTTTTTTACCGTAACCTGGTTGGATTGATTTTTATTGCTGCCTCATTGCTGCGATATCCACTTAAACAATCGGGTGGACGATTACCCTTACTTATTTTCAGAGGTATAATGGGCACCCTCGCACTGTACACGCTTCTATACAGTATTCTTCATATTCCATTGGGCGCTGCCATGACGTACAATACTATCAATACTTTTTATATCGCTGTTCTTTCCTGGTGGTTGTTGAAAGAAAGATTGAGTGGAATCGCCTGGATCTGTATTATAGCTGGATTTACAGGCATTCTGCTAATCTATAAACCTACAGAGGATTTTAGCTGGAAGTACCACATGGTGGGTTTGCTTCATGGATTGTTTTCTGCATTAGCCTATTTATCTATAGGTACACTTAACAGGTATTATGATACAAGAGTGATTGTGCTTTCGTTTTTAGTGAGCGGTTTTCTTCTTCCATTACTATGCATGCTTATTGGTTACCTGGCTCCAATTCCTCCCGATGATTTCTTTTTTCCAGTATTTAAAATGCCGCATGGTATTGAATGGTTTTATATCACCAGTTTTGGCTTTTTTGCATTGGCGGGCCAATATTTTGTAACGAAGGCCTATGGAAACGATAAAGCAGGAATTGTTTCGGCTATAGGATACAGTAATATCCTTTTTGGTTTAGTAATTGGAATATTATTGGGAGATGCTCTCCCGGATGAATTAACTATTCTCGGAATTCTTATTGTAATTGCAAGTGGAGTGGGTATATCAATTACAAAAAAATAAAAAGGGAGCCTGCATAAATGATCGACTCCCTTTTATCGTATAATTTAAATTCTTTTATTCTTCACTTTTTTTTGATTCGTACTTTTTCTCTGCCTCCTTTGCTTTTTCAAAATCAAGTACTACGCCATTAATACAAAAACGCAAACCGGTTGGAGGTGGGCCATCATTAAAAACATGTCCTAAATGTGCCAAACAACGACCGCACTGTGTTTCTGTTCGCGACATACCATGGGTATTATCTGGTGTATAAATAATACTTGTTTTACTGATGGGCTCATAAAAACTTGGCCAACCACAACCACTATCAAATTTGGCATTGCTTTTAAACAATGCATTCCCGCAAGCACCACAATAATAGGTACCCGTTTCCTCAAATTTTTCAAATTTACTCGTCCATGGCCGCTCTGTTCCTTTTTGGCGGGCTATATTGAATACGTCGGCTGAAAGTGCTTTTTTCCACTGTTCCTCAGTGAGCGTTACTTTAGAAGTATCTGTACGCGAATAAACTGGATTGTTTTCTTTTTTTGTTTCCATAGTTATTTTTTTTGTAGTGGGAGCAGATTGCGAATAGCTGCATTGCTGTAGCCCGGCAACAAGTGCAATTCCTATGCTCATTATGATAACTCTTTTCATATTCTTTAATTATATAACAAATGTACGAAAGCAATGTTCGGGCAGATTGTCTCAATACCGACACCCGAACACCTGTTAACATTTATTTCAGACTATATTTCCTCAAAAATTGTTAAAGGATTTTAATACGCATCCTTTATATTTGTTTGTACACCAAGTTTGACGAGCCCATGTTCAATTTAATTTTATTTGGCCCTCCGGGTAGTGGAAAAGGAACCCAATCAGAAAAATTGATTGCCCGCTATGGCTTAAAGCATTTAAGTACAGGAGATCTGTTGCGTACAGAAATTGCTGCTCAAAGTCCGTTGGGTATGGCCGCTAAAAGTATTATGGATAAAGGTCAATTGGTACCAGATGAGGTTGTTATTGAAATGATTAATGCTGCATTGGAAAATAATCCCGGGGCAAGAGGATTTTTGTTTGATGGCTTCCCCCGAACCACTGCACAGGCACAGGCATTGGACAAATTATTAAATCAAAAAAATACTGAGATTGCTATTGTGCTTGCGTTACAGGTAGGTAAGGAAGAGCTTGTTTCGCGATTGGTTAACCGGGGCAAAACTTCTGGCAGAAGTGATGATACGAATGAATCGGTGATTCGCTCCCGCATTGAAGAATACGAAGTAAAAACAGCTACGGTAGCAGAATATTATAAAAAATTTGATAAGGTGGTATTGGTAAAAGGAGAAGGAACCATTGATGAAATATTTGAGGTATTGTGTGCAGAGATTGATGCAAAAAAGGTAGTTTGATAAGAAATCAATGGATATCCGTTCAATCTATTTAACCTCTTTACCAATAAAGCTAAGAGACGAAGAGAAAAGAGACAAAAAGAGAGAATACAAAAGAATTGAAAACTTATAAATATTGTAGTTCTCTTTCTTCCTCCTTCCTCTTTAACCTCTTTGCTAATAATGCTAAGAGACGAGGAGAAAAGAGATCAAAGAGTAGAACCAATAAAAGTTTGAGCGTTTTTTTTAGTTCTCTTTTTCCCTCCTTTCTCTTTTGAACTCCTTGCTCTTTTGAACTCCTTGCTCTTTTAATCTCTTTTTAATATCGAATCTGCGCTTTGCAAACTTCTCAATATCGCCTCTTTTACCAATTGTACTTTATGTTTTTCTTCTTCTAAGTATTTTAACCTTGCATCTTTATTTTCTTTGGCTGAATCTACTTTAAACTCTTCCATCCAAACATTCATAGCGTACTCTGCATTATCTAATTTTTTCTGTAACTCAATTAAGGACTTATGATACTGTAGACCTATTTTAGGGATCTGCAACAAATTAATACTATCTAATTTTTTCTTAAGCTGGCTGCGGTATTTACTGATTTTCCCCATGCGCGCCATTCCATAATCATGTCCTTCCATTATTTCTTTGAATAGTGAATCTTCTTTCGTTTGCAGAGTTTCCGTAAATCCATCCTTACGATCTAATGGTTCTTTTTCCGTAGAAGAATTCTTACAGCCAGTCATTAAGAATAAGTAAACAAGAAATAAACCTATTGAACTTTTGTTACTCATTTATCTAAGTATTTCCGCAAAGATAGCATTGCAAATTCAATCGAGTTCATTCACTGGGTTAGTACAGTTCATTGAACCGCGAACAACTGCTCAAAATCAATAGTACCAGAAAAACTATCTGATACTTTAAGGCTTGCTTTTATTTTCCATGTATTCGTATTGATCTTGGTTCCTTCAATAGATCCCGACTTTAATAAAACGGGATAGGAAGGGTAACATTCGCAAGCTAAGCTGAGAATACATTTTGACTTTACCAATGAGATACTATCGTTTAACAAGAAATGATCTATATCGGTTGGAATTTCAAAAATTATTCTTCTTGTACCTTCATCATCGGCTATATCCGGGCAATCTTTGAAACGATGGGTATAAAAAAAAACATTCTTATCGCCACCATTAATCTGGAAAGAATAAAATTCGAAGATGGGGTCGCTAATCATCAGTCGGGTAGTGTCAATTCTTTTTGATTTGGAAAACGAATATTCAAACCTCGCCGGAGAACACCAATGGTAAATTTTTTCGCAGGCGCCAAAACTAACCGCCAAAATAAACAGTGCAACAATTCTTTTAACGGTCCTCATTCTTTTTATTTATTGGTTGACAAACTTCCCGATCGTTTCGTTGCTGCATAAAATATTAATCATTAAAGGTTCTTAATATCTATTTTATTTCATAGCCCTCTTTCTAAACCAATAATAGCTTCAATGTTCTACTATCGCGTTTATTTGTTTTCAACTAATTTCGTCTACTAATTTGTCTTGCGACATGAATAAACTTGAAAACTATATAACCGGTAAATGGATATTGGGAGATGGAGAAGGACAGTCGTTGTATAATGCAGTGAATGGAGAATTCATTGCTGCGGCTTCTACCAAAGGACTTGATTTTGCATCCATCACTCACTATGCAAGAACAGTTGGCAATCCGGCATTACGTAATTTAAGTTTTCACGAGAGAGGAAGAATGTTACGGGCATTGGCTATTCATTTGCGAAATCATTTAGATGAATTTTATAGAATTAGTTATCAAACTGGTGCTACGAAAGCAGATAGCTGGATAGATATTGAAGGAGGTATTGGCAACCTGTTTGCTAACGCTTCGCTGCGCCGAAAATTTCCAGATGAATCTTTTTGTATAGATGGAGAAAGTCACAACTTCAGTAAGAATAATAGTTTTATAGGAACACATATACTAGTACCAAAAGAAGGAGCAGCTATTCATATCAATGCATTTAATTTTCCTGTATGGGGTATGTTGGAAAAAATAGCTGTTAATTTATTAGCTGGTGTTCCTGCCATTGTAAAACCTGCAACTGTTACTTCTTATTTAACAGAAGCGGTTATGAAAGAAATTATTGCCAGTAACATTTTACCAAAAGGTGCCGTACAATTGATTTGTGGATCGGCGGGAGATTTATTAAATCATGTTAGTTCGCAGGATACAGTAACTTTTACAGGAAGTGCCTCCACGGGTCTCTTATTGAAATCTCATCCGAAAATTTTAAGTGAATCGGTTCCTTTTACCATGGAGGCTGATTCGCTTAACTGCATTGTATTAGGTAACGATGTAAATCCCGGATCAATAGAATGGGATATTTTTATTAAGGAAGTGCGTAAAGAGATGACCATTAAGGCAGGCCAGAAATGCACTGCTATCCGCAGAATATTTGTTCCCGAAAATAAAACAGAATCCGTTTGGAAAGCTATTGCCGCTGCTTTATCACAAATTACTATTGGCAATCCATTAAATGAAAAAGTACGAATGGGATCTCTGGCTGGTAAAACACAACTTAAAGAAGTAAAAGATCAGGTACAAAAATTACTGGCTTCTTCGCAAATAGTTTATGGCTCACTCGATAGCATTGAATTAATAGACGCCGATGCGATTAAAGGAGCTTTTCTTTCCCCAATTTTATTAATGAATGAATCACCCTGGGCATCAACCGAAGCACATGAAATTGAAGCATTCGGTCCGGTAAGTACGATTATGCCGTATAAAACACTTGAAGAAGCTATTGAGTTAAGTAAAAAAGGCAAAGGCTCACTCTGTTCTTCTATAGTAACTGCGAATGATCAGTTAGCAAAGCAATATGTACTTGGCGCAGCTTCCCATCATGGCAGGATATTAATTTTAAATGCCGACTGTGCCAAAGAAAGTACCGGTCATGGTTCACCGCTACCTTTATTGGTACATGGCGGTCCCGGGCGGGCAGGTGGTGGTGAAGAAATGGGTGGTATCCGCGGCGTAAAGCATTATATGCAACGTACAGCCATTCAAGGTTCGCCTACAACTATTACTGCCATTACAAATGTTTATCACCAGTACGCAAAAGGAAATTCAAATGGCATTCATCCCTTTAAAAAGTATTTTGGAGAATTATCTGTAGGCGACCAATTGATTACAGAAAAAAGAATTATTACAGCAGAAGACATCAATCGGTTTGCCGATTTAAGTGGTGATCATTTTTATGCGCATAAAATAGAAACCGATTTTAATGGAACTATGTTTGAACAACAGGTGGCCCATGGTTATTTAATAATGAGTATTGCAGCAGGACTATTTGTTGACAGTTATGAAAAAAACCCAGTTCTACTTAACTTCGGGATCGATGAACTTCGGTTTATCAAGCCCGTTTACCCAGGATCAGAAATTTATATACGATTTACCTGCAAAGAAAAAATTGATCAGGAACAAAAAGAAGAAAATGATATACCAAAAGGAATTGTAAAATGGTTGGTAGAGATGCTGGATGATACAGATGAACCGCTGATAGGAATTGCAACAATATTGACGATGGTAGCTAAGAATAACTAATGTGGAGAATACAGAGCAAAGAGCAGAAGGAGAAAAGAGGCAAAGGAGAAAAGAGACAATAGAATTGAGAAATAAAAGTATTCAACCTCTCTTTCATCCTCCTTCCTCTTTTAATCTCCTTGCAAATAAAGCTAAGAGCAAAAGGAGAAAAGAGACAATAGAATTGAGAAATAAAAGTATTCAACCTCTCTTT
>JANNEK010000187.1:0-9194 GCA_031378605.1 Chitinophagaceae bacterium
TTTTTGAATTAAATAATAGCCTGGTGAAAACGATTTGGTTACCACAAGCGCACAAGTACACAAGAATATGAAACCTTGTGCCCTATGTGCTCGTGGTTTTTTTTTGAATTAAATAATAGCCTGGTGAAAACGATTTGGTTACCACAAGCGCACAAGTACACAAGAATATGAAACCTTATGCCCTATGTGTTCGTGGTTTATTTTTGAATTAAATAATAGCCTTGTGAAAACGATTTGGTTACCACAAGAGCACAAGTACACAAGAATATAAAATCTTGTGAACTTGTGAACTTGTGGTTTATTTTGAAGTAGAACCAAACTCTGGTGAAAATGATTTTGATACTAAAGGAGAGCAGATAAACAAGAATATAAAACCTTGTGAACTTGTGTTCTTGTGGTTTATTTTGAACCGATTACCCTTTTTCTAAACCAGCAAAAACAGCATCCACAAATGGTTTGCTACTTTGAGTAAGGTTTACCGAATTGAAATTAATAAGCAACGCTTTTGGTTTTCTACTAAGTTTAAGATAGGCGATGGTTTGCGCATAGTGAATGGGAAGAAGTATTTCTACCGATTTTACTTCTATAATAATTAGGTCATTCACTAAAATATCCAATCGTAATGGATCTTTTGTTTGAACACCTTTATAAATAATAGGCACCTCAAACTGTGTTTTTGGTGAAAAGCCCTGAAGTTTTAATTCATGTATCAAACACGATTGGTAAATACTTTCCAGTAAACCTGGCCCAATGTATTTATGAACTTCAATTGCACAAGCCATTACATCGAAAGCAATTTTTTGAACCAGCTTTTGGGTAATCATTAAAGTTGTTTAGTTGAAATTAGTATAATACCGCTATCTGGAATTGGTTAAAACATCCAAGAATAATAGTATTTTTCTTTTTATAGCAGACGATTCAGTGAGTATCGGTAGCCTGAATATTAGTAGTTCAAAAAAAGATTAATCTGTGTTAGCAGAATATTCAATTTAAATTTTGTAAAATAAAGTAATGCTTCGATAGTTAATTCTCTTGTTTTACTATTTCGATAATTAAACTACTTAAAAATGAGATATCTTTTTACACGTATTATTATCTTTTGAACAATTCTAATTTTTATTAATAGTTTTGAAAAAAATAGGGATTTTAATTATGGTCAAACTACTAATGCCTGTTGTCTTCATAGGTATGCTTATATTTTTTAATGCCTGCCAATCTGATAGTGCTATTGATAATCGTTCAATAGCTACTGATAGTTTGTCAATAGCGAATGGAGGGTCTCTATTCAATAAAAATTGCAGTGGATGTCATAGTTTTTTACAGAATAGTATTGGGCCTTCTTTAAATGGATTAACAACGAAAGTGCCTGCTAAATGGATTGCCCGATTTATCAGTAATCCACAAGAGCTATTAAAAAGTGGTGATGAACGGGCAACTGGTTTAGCAAAAAACAATTCCTTAATCATGCCCTCCTTTACTGGCTTGGATGAAAAGCAGCTAAATGAGATTATTTCTTTCTTACATACCTATAAACAGGGGATAACTGCCGATGAAAATGATAACTCTATAAAAAACCCCCTTCCCGATACTATTCAACGTTCAAACCTGGCAGTTACTTTGCAGCAGATAACCCAAGCGCCTGCATCAAGCGATAGCGGCAAATTACCATTAACACGAATAACCAAATTGGAGTATCAGCCTGGAACTGGTACACTATTCTTACTCGACTTACGTGGAAAATTATACAGGCTGCAAGATTTTAAGCCGGAAGTTTATTTTGATATGGCTGCACTTAATTCAAATTTTGAAATTGGGGATGGATTAGCTACTGGTTTTGGAAGTTTTGCTTTTCATCCAAATTTTAGCACTAACGGACTGCTATACACTGTTCATACAGAACCTGCGGGAACTGCTAAAGCTTCCGTTGGTTACATGGATTCTATTAAAGCCGCTATTCAGTGTGTATTGACTGAATGGAAAGTTGATGATCCAGGCTCGAAGACATTTACGGGTACCAGGCGGGAACTTATGAGACTAGATATGGTTAGCATTATTCATGGAATGCAGGAGGTAACCTTTCGACCAAATACAAAGCCTGGTGATGAGGATCATCTGCTTTTATATTTGGGAATAGGGGATGGAGGGTGTGTAGAAAACGGGCATCCCTTACTGGCACATTCAATAAATAGCTTATATGGAACCGTTATACGGATAGATCCTGCAGTGAAAAATAGTGCCAATGGGAATTATGGAATTCCACCAAGTAACCCGTTTTCAACGAATAAAGTGGCAAGCGGTGAAATATATGCTTACGGTTTTAGAAATCCACACAGGATCACCTGGACAAGTAAAGGCGACATGCTTGTTTCGAATATTGGACAGAAAAATATAGAATCGGTTAACCTCATTAAAAAAGGAAATGATTATGGCTGGCCTATTCGGGAAGGTCGGTTTTTATTAAATCCATTGAACGACATCGGTAAAGTATATACATTACCGGCGAATGACAGTACTTACCATATTACTTATCCAGTTGTACAATTTGATCATGATGAGGGTAAAGCCATTACCGGAGGATTTGAATATACCGGAAATAATATCCCTTCTTTGAAAGGTAAATTTCTATTTGGCGATATACCATCCGGGCGATTATTCTATGTTATTACAGATGAATTAAAACTTGGTCAACAAGCTACAATCAAAGAATGGAGTATTCTGTTAAATGATAAAAAGCAAACGTTAAAAGCATTATGTGGTTCCGATAGAGTGGATCTTCATTTTGGCCAAGATGCAAAAGGAGAATTATATATACTTACTAAAGCTGATGGCAGATTGTATAAACTTACCGGTGCTTCTAATTGATTATCGAAAATAATTAGCACTTGAACGATAGCGAGCTTTTCATAGTTGTTCGAATAATCAATAATCAATAGGAAGATAAAATCGGTTAAAATAAGCTATTGCTAACAACGATTAAAGTTGCATCATTTTGCAAATCGAATGGTGAATCAGTGAAAATGGATCTAATATGGAGTTAAGAATTGAAAAGTGATTTAAGCCGGTAATTTCTGAAAAGTCAATAGCACTCACTTTGTTTTTCCAGGTATTGAAAAGTTCTTCACTCTGATCTTTATATTCCTGAGTTTCGGCAGATCCAACAAACAACAGTAATCTACCAACAGAAGTGGGTTCTAAGTTCACCGGGCTGTTTCGTTCAGTTATTTCTCGCGTTAGGTTTAATACTGAATTCAAATTGGACTGCTCAATCGGGATTAAATTAAACAATCCACTAAGTGAACAAACACCCTTAATAGAATCATCCAAATTATTTTTTGCCCATCTATTTTCTAACAACATCGCTGCCAGGTGTCCTCCGGCGCTATGCCCGGCTATATACATTTGTAAAGGATCTCCATTTAATTCCCGGAGATTTTTCTTTAACCAGGTTAGTGATTTTCTGCAGGAAGCTACGATTTCATCAATAGATACATCAGGTATTAGCGGATAGTTTAGTAATACGATGGTAATTCCATAATCGGCAAAAGCCCCTGCAACAAAATGAAATAACGATTTATCAAAGCGTTGCCAATACCCGCCATGAATAAAAATCAATGTTTTTGAACCAGAATTGGCAGATGGAAATACATCTATACATTCCCGTGGCCCATTTCCGTATGCAATATCTTTCAGTACGGTATATTTTTTTTCAGCTTTTCGGCTCAGTCGTTCCCAGGTCGTAAAATAGGTTTCGTAGTCAGGAACATGAATGCGATTATTGTATTGAAGATCGAGTTGATCCTGGTTATATTGTTTATAGATTACCATGAACTTGAATTAATGAGCCGTTGCCCATTTTTCATTGGCTATTTTATTTGATTCATCCAGGCAGCTAAAAACAAGTTTATAAAATTCCGGATGAGATTGCCATGTTTTACCAGTAATAATTTTACCGTCTTTTACAGCCTCATCAGGTGAAATATAGATTCCGCCACAGGCTTCTACCTCAAATTTTACATGCTCATAACAGGCTATCTGTTTCCCATCAACGAGGCCAGCCGTTACTAAAATTTGTATGCCATGACAAATAGCAAAAATATATTTTTTGCTTTCCGAAAAAGCCTTTACAATTTTTATTACTCGTGTATCATTCCGTAAATATTCAGGTGCTCTTCCGCCAGGAATCAAAATTGCAGTATAATCAGCGGGATTTACGTTATCAAAGGATATATCAGCATCAATGAGATATCCTTTTCTTTCTATATAAGTATCCCAACCTGGCTCAAAGTCATGCATCACCAAATTCAGACTTTTTACGGTTGGGGCAGCTATGACTGGTATATAACCCGCTTCCTTCAATCGCTGACTGGCATATAAAATTTCAAAACTTTCTCCAGCATCGCCAGTAAGAATTAATATTTTTTTTGAATTTGTCATACGCTTATGATTGTAGTTGTTATTATTAAAGATAATATTATGTCAATTGGCAAACGAAAAAGCTTTTTCTTACTTTAAAAAAGGAAAGGCAATTCGTACTTGGAAATTCTTTTGATTTTTCAATTTTGTGGATTGTCAAATTGAATTAAATTCAACAACGGATCTATTTTTTCCGGCGAGTTATTTATTTCTTCCCAGGTTATTTTTTCACCCCTGGTTGCCGCTTCCCGTCCTAGAATAGCCGTTAGTGTGGATTCAACCGCTGATTCTAAATGATTAATATATTGGGAAGACTGGATGCTATTAATAAACTGGCTTCCCTTTTTAAAGTCACTATCATGCAGCGACGATTTTGTTGCCCCTTTGGCAATTTGCTCAGGGGTAAGTGCGATATTTTCCCGGATAACACCCGAATCCCAGTTATTATCTCCATTGATAAAAACGCCGCCATTATAATGTGCTTCTGCAACCCCGTTAGTACCGATAAATCTTGCACATACATCACCAAAATAATTACCCAGTTGTGTAGAAAGAATACTTACCTGAATATCTTTTTGATATTTATAAATGACTTCATAATTATTCCATGTATTCCCAAAGTCGGCACCTCCTTTTTTTCCACCGTCTCCCAGCGCATAAAGCGGCCGTGCCTGCAATGCGTAATTACAAAGGTCAAGCATATGAATTCCCTGGTCGAGTAATATGCCGCCGGATAACTCGTTGAAATGAAAATGATTTCGAATTCGAAATTCATCGGAGTTTGTAGTTTGAATTGCAACCTTTGGAACCATCGATGAAATATAATAAAGCTGTGCACAAATAAGTTCACCTATATCGCCTCTATGAATTCTTTTTACCATTTCAACATAGGGTGTTGCGTGCCGAACCTGGAAACCAATTACCATGCTTAATTTCCCATTTAACTCTTTGCTTGCCTTTAATATTCTATGGCAGCCATCGGTATCGGTAGCAGCAGGCTTTTCACAATAACAATGTTTTCCGGCAGCAATAGCTGATAACAAAATATCTGGATGTGCATAGGCAGGAGTAGAAATAACTACCGCATCAACCTGTTTGTTTTGAAGTAATTTAAGGTAAGCGGTTGAACCCTGATAACTATTTTCTTTTTGTATAGGTGGATACCCGTTAGCATTATTCAGGGAATCGTATATTAGTTTGGCCTTTTGAAGTTGATAGTCAAACAAATCAGCCATTGCTACAATCGATACCTTCGAATATTGCGACATAGCATTAACTACCGCAGAACCCCTTCCACCACAACCGATGATGCCAATTCTTACCGGAGAAATTTTCCTGTTTCCAAGACTAAATGTAGCAGGTAGTATATTTAAAGCCGACAAGGCCGCGGTTGATTTCAGAAATGTTCTGCGTTTCATAAATTATAGTTGGTAAGAAAGGTACATAAAATTTTATCAGTCGGATGTAACCGGTAATTGCAGGTTGAGGTCGTTGCCTCAGGGCTACTCTTTAATAAGCAAACGATTGTTTGGTTATAAGTATGGTGGTGTGTTCAGCCGATTCTTGCAACACACCCCCAGCTTTTGTATGCCATGAGTTAATGCACGACCAACATTCGCGAAAAATTTCAATCTGCGAGCGTAAAAAAATGCGATGGCATTTTTTTATTCGGCGCTTTAAGCATAATTTTCTTTTTAAAGCCAAATGCCGCAATTGCAGAAAAAAATAACAGATTATTTTTAGAGAATTCGTTTAAAAAAAATAATTGCCATAGTTGCGACGACTAAAAATTGAATTTTTTTATTGCAAAGCAGAATGGTTTTTTGATCGGTTTTATTTTCTATCAAAACTTATAACTTGCCAGTATGAGCAGAAATCACCTCGTGACCAGCGTAATTCTTCGGCTTACTCTTTTTGTTTGGCTACTTGTTTCCTGTAACAATCAGAAAGAAGCAGCACCTGTTCAGAAAGAATCTAAGGATTCAAAAGTTGAAAACTTAAAGTTGCCCGATGGTTTTCATGCCGACCATTTATTTGGTCCTTCCGAAAATGGAGAAGGTTCATGGGTATCGATGACCTTTGATGATAAGGGTCGTATTATTGCTTCCGACCAATATGGTTCTTTATATCGGTTGAAAGTTCCGGCGGTGGGCGATACAGGGAAAACAACGATTGAAAAATTAGATCTCTATTCAGATAAAAGCACATCCGCCAATACCCCTAAGCGCAAAGTAACGATGGGATATGCGCATGGTTTGTTATATGCATTCAATAGTCTTTATGTAATGGTGAATCATGGAATTGATTCTGCTTTTGAAAAAGGAAGCGGTTTGTACAGGCTCCAAGATACGGATGGGGATGATCAATATGATAAAATTACGTTGCTAAAAGCATTGGAGGGTGAAGGCGAACATGGTCCGCATAGCATTGTTCTTTCTCCCGATAAAAAATCTATTTATGTGATTGCAGGAAACTTCACCGATATTCCGAAAATGAATGCTTATCGGAATTTTCCGGATGGAAAAATGGATAACCTGTTTCCACTTGTTAAAGACCCTAACGGTCATGACAACACCGTAAATTGGCAGGGCGGTTGGATTGCCCACCTCGATTCAACAGGTACCAACTGGGAATTGATCAGTTCTGGTTTCCGAAATCCATTCGATCTGGCTTTTAATGATATGGGCGATATGTTTACATACGATTCAGATATGGAATGGGATTTTGGTACGCCATGGTATCGGCCAACTCGTGTTTGTCATGTCACCAGTGGAAGTGAATTTGGCTGGCGCCCCGGTACCGATAAATGGTCGCCTGATTACCCAGATAATTTACCACCTGCTATTAATGTAGGTCAGGGATCTCCCACCAACTTTATTTATGCGGGTAACGCACATTTTCCGGAGAAATATAGAAAGGCATTTTTTGCTTTTGATTGGAGCTTTGGAATTATTTATGCGATACATGCTGTGCCGGATGGCGCTTCGTATAAAACAACCGGAGAGGAATTTATTTCCGGCTCACCATTACCATTAACCGACGGAGTAATTGGGCCCGATGGGGCCTTGTATTTTTTAACAGGGGGCCGTAGATTGGAGTCTGATCTTTATCGTGTATATTATGGAAACAATAAAGAAAATACGGAAAAATTATCAGTACCCGGTTTAACAGACGATCAGGTTGCACGAAGAAAATTGGAAGAGTTTCATAGCGCTTCTAAACCCGGTGCAGTTGAATTCTCCTGGCCTTACCTCAATAATAAAGATCGGTTTATTCGATATGCTGCCAGAATTGCCATCGAAAACCAGCCACTTGCACTGTGGCAACAAAAGGCATTGAGTGAAAAAGACCCTGTGATCATTACACAAACTGCCATCGCATTAGCCCGAAAAGGATCAGTTGCTGTGAAAAATCCATTGTTAAAATTATTAATGACCGTTGACTATACTGCACTTACGGAATCACAGCAGATCGATTTCATGCGGGCTATTGAATTGATTTTAGCCCGACAAGGTGTTCCAGACGCAGCAGTAAAGACTTCATTAAGTAACTATTTGAATAACCAGTATCCTGCTAAAACAAATAGCCTTAACCGGCAGCTAAGTAAAATTTTGGTATTCCTGGACGCGCCCCTGTCGATCGAAAAAACCTTAGCGTTAATGGCATCAGCGAAAGATGACGATGTTTCACAAAATTCTATTTCGCAACCGGTAGACCTGATTCTTCGTAATCCGCAATATGGTATGGATATAGCAGCCATGCTTTCTAAGATTCCTCCCATGCAGCAAACCTGGTACGCTAACGTGTTGAGTCAAGCGAAAAATGGCTGGACGGCCGCGATGCAGGAACAGTATTTTCAATGGTTTTATAAAGCCTTTAGTTTTAAAGGAGGTGTAAGTTTTGTAGGATTTATTGATAATATGCGAAAAAAAGCGCTTGGAAATGTTTCAAAAGATCGGTTTGCTTATTTTAATAGTATTTCTGGTGACTCTATCGTTCGTATTTCAGGAACAGATTTGACAACCGGTGCCATACAACCGAAAGGGCCGGGAAGAGATTGGGAACTTAAAGACGCCCTCTCGGTAGCGGACAGCGGGTTAACGAATCGAAATTTTGAACAGGGAAAGGCAATTTTTGCTGCTTCCTATTGTAAGTCCTGTCACCAGGTAAAAGGCGAAGGTGGAATTGCCGGGCCTGATTTAACCCAATTGGGAACGAGGTTCACAAATAAAGATATACTTGAGGCAATCATAGAACCCAGCAAAACAATTTCTGATCAATATGGCGCTACCGTATTTTATTTGAAAGAGGGAGGCTCTGTATTGGGTCGGATGATTAAGCAGGATAATGAGAAGTATTATATTTCACAGAACCCATTTTCTCCCCTAACCGTTAGAGAATTACTTAAAAAAGATGTTTTGCGCACAAGGGTATCTGAAATTTCTCCGATGCTTCCTGGCATGATTAATAATTTAAATAGTGAAGAACTTAAAGACCTTGTAGCATTCCTTAAGTCGGGCGGAAATAAGGATCATGAACTATATTCATCGAAAAAATAATTGATCTCTTTTTTGGTTTCGGGTATAAAACGGATCTTCTATGAAAGATGGAATTTGGAGCGATAAATTATCGAATGTTTCCCAGGTAGGAGGGATAGAAACATCTATTCTCGACAATGGCCCTGGCAGGGGATTACGAATTGCATGGGTTAATACAGGTACAGGTCTTCGTTATAAAGTGGTTATTGATCGCGCAATGGATATTGCTGAGGCTTTTTATAA
>JANNEK010000203.1:0-10412 GCA_031378605.1 Chitinophagaceae bacterium
ATTGAAACCGTTTGATCAATCGCTATGTTTTCCAGATTAATGGATTGGTACATCACCTGCAATACACCTGTTTGATTGATATCATTACAAAAATCTTTGAGCGCGGTATCCAAACCAAATTTCACCAATGCCTCGGGCATCATATTATGAGCTACCCTCCTCATTTCTTTTATCGAACTATCAAGCATATCCATACTGCGTTCAAAAGATTTCGAATTATCTGCTGTCATCACTAAATTCCCCTTCATTGTATTTAATGAATACTTAATGCCCGATAACATTCCTCCCAATCCATCATGAAGATCTTTTGCCAGTCTTGTACGTTCCTGTTCTTCTCCTTTTAATACCGCTTCAGTTGCTAATAGCTTTTTTTCTGTTTCCAATTCATTAACCCGCTGTTGCTGTAATTTTTGTTTCTGTCGATAAGTTCGATACGATAAAAAGAATATGATCAATATTCCCATTACGCTCGCTGCAAGCAGATAGTTTAGTAAATTTTGTTGTTGAATCGTTTTCTGCTGCACCAGTAATAATGCTTCCTTTTTTTGTGTTTGATATTTTGTCTCCAGCTCATCGGCCATTTTTCGATTATTCCTGATTTGAACCGAATCATTCACTTCTACATATTCCTTAAGGTGCCCAAAACTTTCATTCAACAGTCCCAGCTTCTCTTCTGCTTTAACAAGATCAAATAAACTCAATCGCTGAACCTGGTCGAGTCCAACTTCTTTAGAAAGCGTTATTGCCTGTTTAGAATATTTTATTGCTTTTACATAATCGTTCATTTTGAGATAGGTGCTCCCGATATGCTGTAATACAAGCGCAATATCATATCGGGTATTGATTTTATTGTATGACGCTAACGCTGCATTAAAATGAAATAATGCAGTATCATAACGGATTGCCGATTCTGCATAATAAATGCCAAGTAAAGAATGAAATTTACCGATTGCAAAAGTAAGATTTGATTTATTTGCTAAACTGAGTCCTTCCTTCGAAATCATTTTCACACTATCATATTCTTTAAGGCTTACAAATGCATCGCCCAATGCGATGAGGCTTCGAACGATAAAAACTGAATCATTTGTTTTTGAAGCTATGCGCCTTGTTTCCCTGGCATAAAAAATAGCCTTCGCCGAATCTTGCAAAAAATTGTATATACCAGATAGATTATAGAAAGAATAAATAAGTTTTGATTCATCTTTTAACTCAGTAAAAACAGCAGCAGCTTCCAAATACAGTTGTACCGCAGAATCATATTTCTGTCGCTGCTGGTAAATGGCTGCATACCTGTTTTTAAGAAGACCCTGCTGTGTTTTCGAGAGCCTGTCATTATTTCCCTTAATTAAACCATAGGCCTTATCAATTAATAATTTGCAACTATCCAATTTCATTTGATAAAAGAGCAGGTTGCCTTCCAGGCCGTAAGCAACAGAAAGGCCATAGGAATAGTTAATTTGTTCTGCAATTTCGATGGACGACTGTAGAATTTTATATCCATTTTGCGGATTTGAAAAGAGCAATTTATCAGCAAGTCTATTCAGTTGATTTACTTTCGAGGTATCATTGGGAAGCGCATTGATTACGTTTTCCAGACTATCTACCGCTGTTGTCTGACCGATCACAGAAATATCCATGAACCATATAAACAATAAAATTAAAATATGTTTAATCATATCCTGAATTCTATGAGTACAGAAGTACCCTTATCCGGCAATGAATGTACGTCTAATTTACCCTTTAAAAATTCCACTCGATTCTGAATATTACTCCAGCCAATACCTTTTGAATTTTCTACTATTTTTGGATCAAATCCTTTTCCGTCATCTTCTACAGTTACTGAAAGTTGATCATTCGTTTTACTTACCTGTACGATGGCCGTTTTTGCACCGGCATGTTTTATAGTATTATTCAGCAGTTCCTGTACAATACGGTAGATGGTAATCGCTGTAATTTGATCTAACTGTATTTTTTCCATTCCAATAGACTGGTAATTTACCTGCAATACTCCTGTTTGATTGATATCGTTACAAAAATCTTTCAAGGCAATATCCAATCCAAACTTCACTAATGCTTCGGGCATCATATTATGCGCCACCCGCCTCATTTCTTTAATAGAACTGTCCAGCATATCCATACTGCGTTCAAAAGCCTGGTTATTTTCAGGCGTCATTATTAAATTTCCTTTCATAGTATTAAATGAATATTTTATTCCAGATAACATACCACCAAGGCCATCATGCAAATCCTTGGCTAAACGCGTTCGCTCCTGCTCTTCACCTTTCAGCACTGCTTCCGTGGCGGTGAGTTTGTGTTGTGTTTCTAATTCTATTATGCGTTGTTGCTGTAGCGCTTGTTTTTGTTTATAGTTTTTATACGATAATCCGGAAATTAAAATAATTACTAAGGCACATCCGGCCAGAATATAATTAAGTATATTTTTCTTTTGTATAGAAAGGTGCTGCACTTTTTTTTCCGTTTCCAATTGACTGATCTGAACTTCTTTTGTTTTTATTTCGTAGTTCTTTTCCAGATTCGCCGATTGTTCCGACATCACTCCCCGTACCATCGACTCTAAGGTATCATTACTTTCCCGATCATATTTTTCGCCATTAATTACATCATGCATCGCATAATGAATTGCCGACAATACCCTCGCTACCGACGCATACTCCTGCTTATAATTATTTTCTTTATCCATTGCAAGCGAACGCTCTGCATATTCCTTCGCCTGCTGAAAATTTTTCTGCTGCAGATGAGCTACTGCAAGTCCCCGAAGCACGCTTGCTTCTCCGCTTAACGAATTAATTTGTTTATGCAGTGTAAGGCTTCTTTCCAATAGTGCCTGCATTTTTTTAAATTCACCTTTCCTAAGCATAATACCTGCAAGATTTTGAGTGGCCGTAGCTTCAATGCGCAGATCTTTCTTTTCTTCTGCATATACTAATACCTGTCGAATTAATAATTCGGCCTTCACTAATAAGTTTTTTTTGTCGTAGCTCATCGTCAAATTAAGACGCGCAGTAGCAAGAAGATAATCCATTCCTAAGGCTTCACTCTGCTTTACTGCTTTTTCACCAAATTCAATAGCCTTATCATAGTCGGCACGATCATTATACAGAATTTGTAATGCATCATTCATTTGCACTTCTATCTTTTTATTTCCTTTCCGCTCCATTATAAATCTTCCTTCTAAACAATACTCTATTGCTTTTTCAAATTGAGTACCCTCCCGGTAGGCCATGCCTATATTAAATAGAGCAATTCCGATGTTCAATGAATCATTCAACTTTCTTGACAACGCCAATGCCAGCTCATTATAATAAAGCATCGAATCGAGGTTACCTTCAACCATGAAGGTACTGGCGCTTCCGAAAAACTGTTTTATCAATCCATTAGTATAATTCAGTTTCTTCGCAAGCGCTGCTGCCTTTTGATAATAAGTTCTCGCCAATCCCGGGTCATTATTTTCATAACTGTCGGCAATGTCTAAATAAAGATTAACATAGGTTGTATCTTCTGTTGCAGGTGACAATAAAGCAAGAAGACTATCTACATTTTTTTTTAATTGTGCAGAAATGGTGGTTGGGAATATAGCCACAGTTAGAAATAAAAAATAAAGTAGTAGATTCTTTTTCATAGAGCAAAATAGCTAAATGCTTGATGTACAAATAAAATAATATTTAAACAGGAAGCTCATCCCCTTTTTCAGTGATTTTATACAAATTCAGAAATATCCCCTTTTTAAGGGATCATTTTGTTTGGAGCTCTCTGGATATTTACACCCTAACAAAAAAACAAACCAAAAACACTTTATATGAAAAAGTTTACTACCATCCTATCTGTTATTGCTATTCTATTTTTATCACTGAATGCGCAAGCAAAAATTTGGCGCATTAATAATACACCTGGTATTACGGCAGATTTTACGAATTGTGCCGCTGCCCTTGCAAGTACGAGTGTGTTAAACGATGATACATTATATATAGAAAGTAGTGCCATTGCTTATACTGGCTTTACCTTAAGTAAACGACTGGTAATAATAGGTACCGGTTATTTTTTAAGTGGGGCAAATTCGAATACAGGATTACAGGCCAGTGCCAATTCAAGTTCTTTTGGTTCAGCAGTAATTGTTTTTGACTCTACTGGTTCTGGTTCTACCTTAATGGGTTTAGATAATGTTTATTTGGGTGTCGGTCCCGTACTCGGTTCAGCTACTGATAATATAACAATTACACGTTGTAATCTATCAAATTTTGGTGGGTACTATGGTTATACAGCCAATACATCCATGACAGGTTGGGTAATCACTAAATGCTATATCGGCTCTTTTTCCTTCGCCTCTTTTAGGATGCAAGATTGGAATATTAATAATAATATTATGACCAGCACGTTCGATATCAGTGGTACTTCAAACACTAACATGATCGTACGTAATAATGTGATAAGGGGTGGTATAACTTTGTACAATACTTATTTTACCAATAACATCATTACGGCTACTACCTTTACAAACGTAAATGCCACCATAAAAAATAATATTTCTACAGGCACCAATTTACCTGCCGGAAATAATAATATTAACGGTGCCACCGATGCTGCGTTATTTCAAGGTCTTTCAGGCAATAGTACCGACGGGCAATGGCGTTTAAAAGCAGGTAGCCCGGCTATTGGTGCTGGCCTTACAGTTGGTGCTGTTGTTTCACCCGATTGCGGAGCATTCGGAGCAACGGATCCCTATAAACTTTCAGGTATTCCAAGTATCCCCTCTATTTATTCCTTAACAGTTCCCGCTTCAATCCCAACCGGAACAGCTACTATGAATGTAACCTTTAGCACCCGAAGTAACAATTAAAAAAGATTACGAAAGGAGGTGGTTGCCCAACAGTAGTACTACTATGTAGCTTATGTTGCGTCGCACTCTTCTACCGTATATCCCTATTCGGCAATTTGAAAAATGAACAAACATGAAAAAGATTGTTATTTCGATCACCTGCTTATTATATGCCTTCGTTTTAATAGCACAGGACCCAGCCTATCCACCGGCACCCCCTGCTCCGCAAAATATTATCCAGGCAGAATACTTTATCGATAACGACCCTGGCTACGGAAATGGTTCAGCCATTGCGATAACGCCTGGTATTGATGTCAACGGTATTTCAGCATCTATAAATACTGCAGGACTATCGAACGGCGTCCACAGGATATATATACGCACAAAAAATAGCTCGGGCAAGTGGAGTCTTTCAGCAATAAAAGAGTTTTTGTATGATTTTGATCCTTCCTATCCAGTAGCACCTTCAGCGCCGCAAAATATAATACGCGTAGAATATTTTTTTGATACGGACCCCGGTTTTGGAAATGCAGTCGTTATTCCATTAACACCCGGTCTTGATCTCAATAATATTTCAACGTCGGTAAATACCGCTGGTTTACTCACGGGTGTACACCGTTTATACCTGCGTACGCTAAATAATGAAGGCAGGTGGAGCATAACAATCATTCAGGACTTTTTGGTAAATTTTGACCATCCCTATAGTGCAGCCCCTCCTGCTCCACAAAATATAATAACTGCAGAATACTTTATTGATACGGATCCCGGGCTAGGCAATGCAAATGCCATCTCACTCACACCAGGTATTGATATTAATGGTGTTTCAACAGCAATAAATACGTCTGGCCTAACTACCGGTGTACATTACCTGTTTTTAAGAACAAAAAATAATGCGGGCAAATGGTCCGTTACCAATATAAAAGATTTTTTAGTTAATCTCGATCCAGCTTATCCTCTAACACCACCAGCACCTCAAAATATTATTAGTGCAGAATATTTTATAGATACAGATCCAGGATTAGGCAACGCAAATGCCATTTCACTTACCCCCGGCATTGACGTTAGCAATATCTCGTCAGTAATAAATACAGTTGGTTTAACCACCGGTGTACATTATCTTTTCTTAAGAACAAAAAATATTGAAGGGAAATGGTCGATTACCAATGTAAAAGATTTTTTGGTTAACCTCGACCCTGCTTATCCACCAGCACCACCTTCTCCACAAAATATTAATAGGGCAGAATATTTTATAGATACCGACCCTGGAATGGGAAGCGGAACATCTATTAGTATCACACCCGGAACAGATATCAGCAATATACCCGTTACCGTAAACATCACCGGCCTAACCACCGGCGAACATAATTTATTTCTACGCACGCGCAATGCGGAAGGTAAATGGAGTATTACCAATTACAGATCGTTTAATTTGGGTACCTTAACTATTCTTCCGGATAGCATAGTATTCTCAACTACCATTGTAAATACAACAGCTATTCGCAGCCTGGTAGTAAAAAATAATAGTAGTTCATCCCAAACAATCACCGGCGTTACGATAACTGCTCCCTTTACATCTGATTTCTCCAGCGCAAGAATAATTAATGCAGGGCAAACAGACACTATTAAAATTAGTTTCACTCCCACTGCAGCTACTCAATACCAGGATATCATTAATCTTCAAACATCTGCTGGTGCCTATAATATCCCGGTTAAAGGAACAGCCGTTGCCATCATTAATGAATGGGTACTAGAACCAGCTACCGGTCATGACTATGGTAATATACAAACAGGCAGTTCCTCCAATTTCAATTTCTCTATAAGAAATACTGGAAATGCTGCGATAACGCTGAACCAAGTAAGCAGTAGCGATGCAAGTTTTGTTGTCAGTTATACAAGTGGAACTGTTATTTCTGTTGGAGCAGCTATTACCCTACCCGTTTCTTTCAACCCCACAGCGGTTACTTCATACAATGCGGTATTAAAAATAAAAGCATCAGCAGGTGGACCTGATTCAGCAATGGTGGTGTTAAATGGTACTGGCTTTACTCCTGCAACAGCACCAACCTTATCGTTTATTTCAGCACCGCCTTATGATGGTGCAAGAGGTGTGAATCCAGCAGCCGGACAAACTGGAAACTATACGTATAAAATTATGTATCGCTCGGCCGATAACAGGGCTCCTTTGAGTGGAGAGCCGCAGGTGGGAATCGATCTTACCGGTGATCAGGATTTTGATGATGCAGGTGAAGGTATTTTTGCCATGGCAAAGGAGGGTACAAGTACAGACTATATTACAGGTGTTGTATATAGTTATACTGTAAACTATGCGAATTACAGTAGCACGATGGGATATCGCTTCTTTGCAAAAGATGCATTGGGTAATAGCGCTACCACTGCCAACCTGGCTTATTATAGTGGGCCGATAGTTACCTACCAATTACTTGACCTGAAATTATTCGCCAATAACATCTCATTCAGCAAGGCTAATCCCCAACCAAACGAAATATTTACAGTAACAGCTTCTATAGCAAATAACAGTGCGTTCAACGCAACCAACGTGCCCATTTATTTCTATAGAGATACCATTTTAATTGGTAGTACTGTTTTGCCTGCATCAAACGCATTCAGTACAACAAGTGTTTCAAGACAGCTTTCATTTGGTGCAGACGGATTTTACCCAATTAAAGTTTGGATAGATCCCAATCAAACACTCAGTGAAACTAATATCCTCAATAACTATGCTATCCGGCCTGTAATTGTAGGCTCGCCGATATTGCCGGGAGGTATCACCGTTAACGGAAGCGCTCTTTTACAAAACTGTCCTTCACAGAAAATAATTTTCTCCGGACATGCAGATTATTATGGAACTTCTATTCCTAGTGTAGTAGCAGGCGCGGAAGTTTCGATCAATACAGGTATATCAGTATTGAAAACCACCACCGATGCTAATGGTAATTATAGTTTGGTTATGGAAAACCCGCCGTGCGGTAATGTACTTACCTATACTGTAAGTGTAACCGATTTCACTTTTACAAGCAATACGTTTACGGGAGCCGTGAATGTGCCCTGCCCCGGCCCTACTACCTGTGCGCCACCCCCAACCGGTGGAGGTATATCAATTGCTGTTGCAGGAACAGCTTGCCAACAAATTGTTGGTGGCACCAGCACCGCTCTATTAACGATAAAATACAAGGGTAGAAACATAGCCAATATGTGGAGTCTTTGGGATAAAATATGGAAGGATACCGTTAAAGTATTCAACAACGGAGTACTGATCCAAACCTATTTCACCAATGATATACCAGATTTTGGAAGTGCAGGAACTTTCCCTGGCGATGTAAAAACATTCCCGGTAACTGTACCCTTAAATACAACCGGGCCCAACAATATCACGGTAGTAGCAACTTACCTGTACAATGAATTTTTTCAAAATGAAACATACTTCTATCATGGAATATTCACACAGCAAACTTCTACGGCAGGTACTACCATATTTGCACAGGAAAATAAGCCTGATTTAACGTTGGATAATTTCACACAATCAAATTACAGGTCCTTTATGTTCGATGATAAAAACCTTGAGTGTGTAGACGCAGGATCGCACCTGGTACGTGTAGTCGAAGTTACTACACCAGGTTCGCCGGTTTTGGTGCAGGAAAGTACGATCCCGTCTGTTCCGGGAAAATCTTCCGTTTCTGTTCTTGTATCCCTTCCTTCCCTATCCATTGGCACACATTTGTTCCGAGTGATAACAGATACAACATCTCTGATTGATGAAACCAATGAAAATAATAATGCATTCATTGTAACACTTGTTGTGCCTGCACCAGACTTAACCGTTAGTAAGGTTACACCAGGTTCCACCAACCTGGCCGTTGGTTCATCCGTTGCATTTACGGCTACTATCAAAAATTCAGGAGTATCCGCCGGGCCATTTACTGTCAGGTTTCTTGCAAATGGCGTACCCATTGGAGGAGATATAAGTGTAGCAGGTATTGGAGAAAAAGGTTCGGTTACTGTTACCTCCAATGCTTTTACCGTAACAACTCCTGATTTTGCCTGCCCATTCGATATTACTGTTATAGCAGATGCAGCATCTTCTATCAGCGAAAGCGATGAAACAAATAACACAGGCACCATAAAACTCGGAGCAGACATTCAACCACTACATCTTCCAGGCGAATTTGGCTCCTCCTCTAACCCTGTAAGAGTTAGAGTGAATACTTCGAAACAATTTAACGCCTATGTACGAAATATGGGAACAAGAGATATTCGTAATGTAACCGTAAAGTTTATGGAAAACGGAATTAAATTAGGCGAAGCACTCATCCCGATCATCAAAGCCGGAGTTGATTTACCTGCCGTTGCTTCTTTCACGCACACCTTTACAACTGTGGGGTCTGTAGTAGTTGATATCGTCACAGATACTGCCAATGCCGTGTGCGAATTAAGTGAAATCAATAATACGGGCTCTTACCATATAGTGGTAACCGATAGTAAAGAAGATTTCCAGGTGCTTTCGCAATTTATTTCGCCAAGTAGTTTAAATCCAAATGCCGGTCAAAATATAACCATTGTAGGTACGGTGAAAAACATAGGTAACAAAGTATCGACACCAAGTAACCTTCGTTTTTATGTAGATAATATTCAGTTAGGAGCGTCCATTCCATTCAATACCCTTCAAATTGGCCAGGATACCACCGTGGCAGCAAGCGTTACGTATTCGTCGATCATTGCCGGAGTGAAAGTGGTAAAGATCGTTGTAGATGGAGATGGTCTGGTGAGTGAAGAGGATGAAAATAATAATGAGGCCACCCGGGCTATTATAGTAGGCGACGCACCTGATATGACCCGCAATGCAATTCAACCAATACTGTTTAACCCGAATGGCTTTGCAGCCGGTGACAGTGTAACCGTTTCTTATCAAATAAGAAACTCCGGTACCAATGCGGGAACTGCCTGGGCGAGGCTCAAAATATTTGACGGAGCAGGTTCACTAACGGCTATCGACAGTGTTCAGTTTACACTGGTAGCAGGCGGCAATACAACAATCTTTAAAAAGATGTTTTTCGCCATCGATTCAGGATATGTAGTTGCGGAAATTGTCAACTGTACACCTTTTGAAACAAACCTCCTGAACAATACCGATACGCTGCCATTTAGTACGGTTGCAAAAATGAAGGCAAGCCTGATCGTAAGTAATCTCGATATGAAAGCCGGAGCGCCGCAACAATTACCGGGATGGATCGGTGGTAAAATTGTATTGGGAGATTTTGATTTAACCGTAAATGGAAATATCGTAAATGTGGATACTGCCCATTTCGTAATAACAAATGGTACAGGTAAGTTAACTATCATTAACAGCAATACACAAAATGTATACCCAGTAGGTCCTTCCATGTTCAAAACAAACTTTGTAAAAATCAGTAATACGGGTACACCTGATAACTTTACGGTACGGGTACAACCTTATTTGTTAAGGAATGGAAATGCAGGGGATACTATTAAAGCAGGAACCCTTAACCAGGTTCGGTTAAGGGTTCCTGTTTTAATAGTATCTCCTGCATTTCCATTCCTT
>JANNEK010000313.1:0-2104 GCA_031378605.1 Chitinophagaceae bacterium
ATGCTCCTTTTTTATTGGTTGGCTTGTTGGGTACATTGATTGTTCCATTGATTGTTTTTTTTATTCCACCCATGACTGGTCATATGCGCGAAAAAAGAGCATTACGCGACAACCTTGACGTATTGACGAGAATTCTTAAAGACCGCAGGCAACGAAATGCATTATTTTTTTCAGGAATGGTAATGATGGGACATTTTCTCATCATTCCCTTTATCAATCCATTTATGGAATTGAATAATGGTTTTTCCCGGAGTGTAACGCCCAATATTTATCTTGTTGGGGGCATATCTTCTTTCTTTGCTTCTTATATCTTAGGATTCCTGGCAGATAAATATGGAAAGTTGCTGGTATTTATAATTTGTGTGCTATTATCTCTTTTCCTTGTTTATGGTATAACCAATAGCAATGGAATTTCTTTTCCGGTTATTTTATTCATGTTTGCGATTTGGTTTATTTTTTCGACTGGACGAGGAATCACTGCTCAGGCTATGATTAGTAATGTGGTACCGGCATCGCAACGTGGGGGTTTTATGAGCTTCAATAGCAGTATACAGCAATTAGGAACTTCTATTGCTTCTTTAGTAGCTGGCTTTGTAGTAATAAAGCTGCCCGATGGTAAAATTCATCATTACGATTGGTTGGGATACCTGAGTATTGTCATCTTGTTAGGTTGTGCTGTGTTGGCTTACTTGCTTTTTCGAAATAGTGATAGAGCAATTGTGGTTTCATCAACTTCTACGGCAGCGAAGTAAATTTTTGTTTTAGAGATTAAGGTGTTTATTATCACTTTATCTCTATACGTTCTCCAACATCATCATATTTTAAACTGTTGTACCTGCGCAGATAAAGTAGCTTTCCATTTTTATCATAAAATCGCCAACTTCCTTTTCTCCATCCATGTTTATATTCGCCAACAGATCGTACACTGCCATTTTCCAGTAATTCCACCCATACTCCCTGTTTTTGATTGTTCCGAAAATACCCCGAATCTTTTAAAGCTCCATTGATAAAATACGATTTATATTCATTCGTTAAAATACTAAATTGAATGCCACGTATTCCCTTAGCCATTTCGTAAAACCTAATTTCTTTTGGTTGACCATTGAAGTGCCACGATTTCCAAAGACCTATGAAGTTCCCGCGGTTTATTTTTCCGGAGTCGGAGAGCAAGCCGCTATCATAAAATTTTTGATATACTCCATTCAGTGTTCCTCTCCGGTAATTGGCTGTAACGATTATTTTTCCAACTGAATTATAGAGCACAAAAACTCCATTTCTTCTTTTACAGTTTTTTCGTTTATACTCACCAGTGGCAACGAGGATGGAATCCATTGTGTAGAAATCCACCGCGTAAACTTTATCTTTCATCTTTTTGGGAGCTCCATAATATTGTATTCTTTCCGGATCTTGCTCTGCACGAAAAAAGCCATTGAAATAAATAATCGAATCCTTCCGGCTATGCGCGGGTTGACCGAAAACCGGTTGACAATAAATAATCAATACTAAAACAACTATTCGCATCAATCCCTTGATTTATCAATACTATTAACGGTAAAAAGGTATTTCAATAGTTACGGTAAATTCTGTAGGTCGGTTGTGTAGTATGGCAGGCGACCAGTTTTCAATACTCCAAAAAAAACGTTCAACTTCTTTGCCTGGCAGTTCATGAGGGCTTTCTACTACTTTAAATGAAATTAATTTTCCTTCTTTCGAAATAGTATAGTTAGCTCTTAAATTACCATTCACATCATTTCCATCTAATTCCTTCGGCCAAAAAATATGATCGAGCATATAGTTTTTGAAGCCTAGGTTGCAATCAATAATTTCAACAGTAGGCTTATGGATAACCCAAAAATGCATACCATAATAAGTTTTCGTTTTATTGCTTAAGTAATTCCTCAATCGTTAATCTCTATTCTTTCTCCAACATCATCCTTTTTAAAACTGCTATACCGACGCAAATAAAGTAGTTTCCCATTCGTATTGTAGAATTTCCATAACCCTTTTTTCCAATCATTTTTATATTCCCCCAGGGATCTGATCTTTCCAGGTTCTATCCATTCAATCCAAATACCATTTCGGAAATTGTTGCTATAATAGCCCG
>JANNEK010000320.1:0-8367 GCA_031378605.1 Chitinophagaceae bacterium
GCGATGAAAGAAGGCAACCTAAAAAAATATGAAGTGGAAGGAGGTATTGGAGCAATTGCTTCCAGACTATCTGTACAAGGCCCGCTACAAAAAGATAAATCTTCTTTTATTGTTTCCCTTCGAAGAACTTATATCGATGTATTGGCAAAGCCATTTATTTCAAAGAGTAGTGATTTTTATGGGTCCGGTTATTATTTCTACGACCTTAATACCAAAGTAAATTATAAATTTTCCGAAAAAGATCGGTTATACCTAAGCGGTTATTTTGGACGCGATGTATTTACGTTTAATAATGCTAACCGGGGTTTTAAAGCGAATATTCCCTGGGGAAATGCTACTGCCACACTTCGGTGGAATCATGTATTCAATAAAAAAATATTTGCCAATACAACACTTGTTTATAATGACTACTATTTTACATTTGCCGGCACACAAAACGATTTCTTCATTAAACTAAACTCAGGTATCCGGGATATTACCGTCAAAACAGATATCGACTATTTTATTTCACCTCAGCATAAACTCAAATTTGGCGGATTGTATACTTATCACAAATTCACTCCTAATGTGGTGAGCGGCAGCCAGGGTACTACAACATTTACTCCCAACAATGAAGGAGTTAAGTATGCCGTTGAAACCGGATTATATGTTCAGCACGATTGGGAAATTAACGATATCCTAAAATTGAGTTCCGGACTTCGCTACAGCACCTTCACACAAATTGGCCCGCATACATTCTTTGAAGAAGATGCCAATGGAAATAAACTCGACAGTATTAACTATGCCCGCGGACGACAAATAAAAACTTACGGAGGATTGGAACCACGACTAACTTTTCGGGTGGCTTTAAACGATGAAACATCTATAAAGGGATCGGTTACACGAAATCTGCAATACATTCATTTGGTAAGTAATGCAGGATCTACCCTGCCAACGGATTTATGGGTACCGAGTACTTATCGTGTAAAACCACAATTAAGCTGGATGTACGCCGCCGGCTTGTACAAGAATTTTAAAGATAATATGTATGAGACGTCTTTAGAATTGTATTATAAAGACATGCAAAATCAAATCGAATACAAGGAAGGATATACTCAAAGTTTAAAAGATCCGGAAGAAGATTTTGTTTTTGGAAAAGGCTGGAGTTATGGGGCAGAATTATTTGTAAATAAAGTGCGGGGCAAGTTTACCGGCTGGATTGGCTATACACTAAGTTGGACCTGGCGAAAATTCCCTCAATTGAATGGTGGCGAAAAGTTTCCCGCTAAATTTGATCGGAGAAATGATTTGAGTGTTGTTGGTATGTATGAACTTAATAAAAAATGGAAATTTTCGGCAGTATATGTATATGGCACAGGTAACTCAACTACATTGCCTGAACATTTTTATATAATCAACGGAGTACTTACACAGGAATACAGCAAAGTAAATCAATACAGATTGCCTGCCTATCATCGGCTTGATTTTTCCGCAACCCTGGTGCCGAAACAACCTAAAAAGAAAAACTTCAGTTACTATTGGGTATTTAGTATCTATAACTCCTACAGCAGAATGAATCCTTACTTCATCTACTTCGATCAAACCGGCAACCCTTATGATGGGTCATTAAAAATAGATGCACGCCAGGTATCCCTGTTTCCAATTATTCCAACTGCAACCTGGAATTTTAAATTTTAATACCACTTTTCAGGTATAGGAGCGGTGAGAATTACCCTTTACCTTTAATTGTAGTTTTTATTTAGTAATTTGAAAGATGGCCGATAGCAGTAGGAAACTTAAACTATTTATATCTTATTCGCATGAAGATGAAACGCTGAAAAATCAGTTAGATAAGCATTTGATTATGCTAAAGCGGTCTGGAAAAATCGAAGTATGGAATGATCGGCAGTTGGTGGCAGGTGAGGAGTGGGATAGTGGTATTAAAAATGAAATGATCGCGGCAGATATTATTTTATTACTGATAAGTGCAGATTTTAATAATTCAGAATATATCTGGAAAGAAGAATTGGCCCATGCGATGGAACGACATGAAAAAGGATCCGCAAGAGTAGTACCTATTATATTAAGAAAGTGCGAATGGAAAGACATGCCCTATGCTAAATTACAGGCATTGCCGAAAGGAGCAAGGCCAGTAAATGATTTTCCAGATAAGGATGATGCCTTTACAGATATTGCAACCGGAATTCGGTTATTGGTAGATGCGATGGTAAAAAATTAATAAGGCAACAACTTATTATTGTATATTCTTTTCTTCTGTATCATTTTGACTTTTCTTCTGTATCATTTTGAATGCTGTTAGGTTTAGGAAAGGCAATTGATTAGTAAAAAGTCATTGATATACTTTTAACTTCTAAAAGGTTTTCTATGCCAACCATCCTCGAAATTCTTAATTCGAAGTATACTGTTTTTGTAGGCAGTGCTTCTGAAAATGATATAGTCTTTACCGATCCAGACATATCTCCCAGGCATTGCCAGATATCAAAAGTAGGAGATAATAATTTTTTGATTGCTGATCTCTCTTCTTCCACCGGAACTTTTGTAAATAATAAAAAAATTGAGAAGGAATTTATTACAGAAGCTGATTTTATTACGGTAGGTGGAAATATTTTTCAACTTTCAAAAAAACTGGTTGCAAATTCTTCTGCTACTAAACAAGAAACTACAACTGCTCCATTACCCGAACCCCAACAAATAAACAGAGACCCGGAAGCGTTAAAACAATCAACCACGGCGGGTACTACCAAAACAAAAATCACTGTATATTTTTTATCGGCACCCGAAGATGAAAATATTACAAAAGCTATAGACAAACATCTTTCCAACATTCGATTTAATACCAATTTGCCCGTTGAGATAAATGGAGACTATAAAATTGAAGCAGGTGCGGCGATCAACCAGTATAGACAAAAATTATTTGAAGCTGATATCGTTTTGGTATTTGTTAGTGTTGACCTATTAAACAATGACGAATGTTACGAACGCTTAAAGAAGGTGATTTCGAATCATAACAGCCAGAAAACAACTTTGCTGCCGATACTAGCACGAAATTGTATGTGGAAGGCAACTCCGTTTGCTAACCTGCCATTGTTACCAAAAAATCAACAACCACTAAACAATAAGCAATTTTGGAATAGCGAAGATGATGCACTTACGGAAGTGGTAAAAGATATTTATGCAGCCATCAATGATTTTGCAAAACCGGAGAGCAAAGAAAAAATCATAAAACAAGGTATTCCCTCAAAAGCTATACTTGAAATTGATTGGCGCAAAAATTATTTATGGAAAGTTTTTTGGAAACGAGTTGCCGCTACCTTGTTGGATGGATTGATTATAGCACTTCCATTGTATTTAATTTTTTATTCGCTGATATTTAATAGCGTACAGGCACAAGGGGGTGATTTTTATGATCAATCATATAGCGGTATATCTGAAGAAACAGTTTTTAAAATCTTATTTTATTATTTAATGATGGTAGTTGTGCAAATTCTGATCTATTCTTTTATGGAGTCATCTTCCTGGAAAGGAACAATCGGTAAACGGATTATGAAGCTTCAGATTACAGACAATAAGGGAAATCCTATTAGCTTTCAGAAAGCAATTGTGCGTAATGTTATAAAATTATTAATCAGCGCTTTCAGTAATATCGGCAATGGTATTATTGTGTTTATTTACCTGGTTGCTCAAATAATTGCTTATTCACAAACCAAAAAATTCTTTCACGATCAACTCTCAAATACCGTAATTGGAGAGAGACTTGAAACATCAATCTAGTAGTTTTACTTATTTTATATTTTTTTTAAACCTGCCTGATAATAACTATTGACTGGCTGGCATTGTATTTGTGCTATTCTATTTTCATCTTTTATCTTCTATTTGAGGCTATCGTTACCTGCATTTATTTTATCCAGCTAAACAATCAATTTATATGAAGCAATTCCGTTTGTTTTTAATCAGCCTGTCAGGTGTTATCTTAATCACCTTGTTTGTTATTTCCTGTCAAAAAGATGTTTCTGGTGATCGTGGAATTATCCCATCGGGTCAATCAAAACTTTCGGTTTATTTAACAGACGGCCCTAACGACTTTCAAAAAGTATTAATAGATATCCAGGCTATTTATGTGAAGGTAGATACCTGTGAAAAAAATGGCCGGCATGATAATGATCGCGATGATCATGATGAACATTGTGATGATTATAAAGACACGTTGGATGTGGATTGTGATATCTGGGATACGTTACAAATACGTCCAGGGGTATACGATTTATTGCAATTGCAAAATGGGGTTGATACGCTGTTGGCTAGTGGCTACATCCCCGATGGCAGGGTTGAAAAAATCAAATTTGTATTGGGTACTAACAATAGTGTAGTGGTTGATAATGTTGTTCACCCCTTACTATTAAAGGATAACAAAAATTATGTTTATATAAAAATTAAACATGAAGATATTGATTCGATTACCAGCGGTAATTTTAATTTATACCTTGATTTTGATCTTACGCGTTCGATTCGTTTTCATAATGGAAATTATACTTTGAAGCCAGTCTTAAAACCCTTTGGCCATCATAGTTATGGCGAAATTGAAGGTAAGGTAAGACCGGTTAATTCTCATGGAGAAATAAAAGCATACAATAGTACTGATACTTTTTATGCCCGACCCAATCATGATGAAGGAGAGTTTAAAATTCGTGGACTGAAAGAAGGAACATATAGCTTATTTGTAGATGGTATTAATGGCTATCGAGATACCCTAATTAATGATATTAAAGTTCGTAGAGGAAAAGAAACTGAATTAGGAACGATACTTTTAAAGAAATAAATTGTTAGTATTAAATTTAAAAGCCGGGCTTTAGTAAGTCCGGCTTTTTCGCTTTATAGTAAAATGTTTTTTATCATCAATACTTGGCACAATTTTTCATTTCCCATTCACTGTAAGACAATCCATTTTTTTTCAACACATCATCGGGTACACCATTCCATTTATTACCCTGGTTACCGATATACCCCAAATCTTTAACGCCTATTTCACTGGTATAAAAACCCGTTGAAGTTAAATCGCGCATCAACTTAAAAAAAGCAACTCCTTGTTTCATCGATGGCTTTGCTTTCGCGGGCCATGCAATTTCGTCCACTATCTCCATCCTTTGTTTTTCATCGCAATCCACAAAACTCTTCTCAAATCTTTTGAAGCAGGTCATATCAAGCCAACGAAGCCCACCCTGCATAGGTGTTTGGTGATAGGGCATATCTTGTACAATGAAATCGATAAAGGCCGGCACACCCGCTTCTGAGGCACTGCCACTCACCTCATCTTTTGGAATAATAATATCGGCAAGAATAGTGATGGTAGCCATTTCATGTTCACTAAAGAATTTTTTACTCATCAAAGCCCTGTCGCGTTCCAATTCTTCTTTGGCACGATCAATCGTAAAATCTTTATTGTTTGCCGGTGTATCCGCCACCTTTTTTTCATCTTTCGGATCAAGCTTACAGCCTTCCAGCAATGCTCCGGCAGATAGCGTTCCAAGGGCAATTGCTTTTAGAGATTTTCGTCTGTCCATACTATATAGTTTATAGTTTTTATTGGGTGATTATGGTTTTATTATCTCAAACTGGTTAAATATTCTGTTTTTTCAGTTCTTCAATGATATATTCTGATGCGCGCAAGGAAAGAGCGAGGATAGTCCAGGTAATATTTTTATCAGCCTGACTAACAAACGGAGCCCCATCCACGCAAAATAAATTTTTGCAATCGTGAGCCTGGTTCCATTTATTGAACGCCGATGTTTTGGGATCGTTGCCCATTCTGGCAGTTCCGGCTTCATGAATAATTTTACCAGGAGACTCTAATCCATAATCATTTTCGGGTCCGTCATCTGCACCCCAGGTAATAATAGCGCCCATCTGATGCATCACCTCTTTAAATGTTTCTTTCATGTGTTTAGCCTGCTTCACTTCATAATCACTCCATTTTACATTAAAGCGTAAAACAGGAATTCCATATTTATCAACTACGGTTGGATCGATTTCACATAAGTTATCATGTCTTGGTATTGCTTCACCTCTACCGGCCATGCCTACACCGGCACCGTAAAAGAAGCGGTGATCTTCTTTCAATGATTTACCATAACCTCCGGCTTCTTTTTTCTGCCCTTTCACTTCATATTTTCCATTCATTCCTTCCACGCCAAAACCAAATCCATACGATGGTTGACTCATGCCGCCCCAATACTCAATATGATAACCTCTTGGGAAATCTAATTTCTTATTATCAAGCCACCAGGGCGAATAAATATGCATACCACCTACGCCATCTTCATTATATCTTTTGCGATCAAATAATTCGGGTAATACACCCCCAAGAGCGGCACCGGTGCTATCGTGTAAATATCTTCCCACTACATCACTACTATTGGCCAATCCGTTTTCATGGCGCTTCGACTTAGAGTTAAGTAATAATCTTGATGATTCGCAGGCACTGGCTGCTAAAACCACCACACGACCAGTTACCTGGTACTCCATCATATCATCTTTATTAATATAGGAAACACCTGTTGCCTTACCTTCACTGTTTGTTAATACTTCTCGAGCCATTGCATTGGCAATAACATCAATATTTCCAGTTGCTATCGCTGGTTTTATTAATACCGAGGAAGAAGAAAAATCGGCATAAGCTACACTACATCCTCTATTGCATTGGCCGCAATAAATACATTCTGATCTGTTGGTATCCTCCGGTAATGCTTTCGTTAATATCGATAATCTGGAAGGAATAACTTTTACTCCGGCATTGGTCGCTGCTTTCTTAATTATTAATTCGTGTAATCTTGGTTTTGGTGGTGGAAGAAAATATCCATCAGGATCGTTTTCTAATCCTTCATTACTACCAAAAACACCTAGCATTTTATCAATTCGATCATAATACGGTTTGACATCTTCATAACCAATTGGCCAATCGTCACCTAGTCCATCAATACTATGTCTCTTAAAATCTTTTGGTCCAAACCTTAAGGATATACGACCCCAATGATTGGTTCTTCCACCAAGCATACGGGCACGCCACCAATCCCATTTAGTGCCTTCCGCTTGTGTATAGGGTTCTCCGTCGATATTCCAACCCCAATAACAAGCATCAAAATCTCCAAAGGGTCTGAATTTTGTACTTGCACCGCGGCGGGGCGATTCCCAAGGATTTTTAAATTGTGTTTGATTGGTGCGTGGATCATACATGGCCCCAGCTTCCAGCAAGCAAACTTTTAGTCCGGCTTTTGATAACACATAGGCTGCCATACCTCCACCTGCACCAGAACCAACTATTATCGCATCGTAATTCTTAGGATTCTTTTTGATTTGAAAATCGCCCATAAGGAATGTTTATGTCTATTTAATGAATAGGAACCTAAATGTAAAATATTAAAAGGTTCGCACCATAGATTTTTTAAGTTTTATTACATTTATAATCAGGCTTGTTGAACAATCGTTTGTTTTATAGAATGGTGTTTTGCTAAACGAGGAAGTTGATAAAAGCTGTAGAAACTATCATCAACCCATGCCGCAATCAAATGATTAAGATTTTAATACTATTTGACTTTGTTAGCGTTGCCTTTCACTAACTTTCAGAATAAACCAGTTATTATGAATCGGATTATTCTTTGTCTGGTAATAGTGCTTTGTCAGCAATTTTCCAACGCTCAACGAATTGACAGCACTTATGCAGAAAAACTTGGCTTTCCAACAGGATCCAAAGTTGTTATACTACATGTAGATGATGTTGGAATGAGTTGGGATTCTAATGAAGGGGCTATTCAATCAATTACCAATGGAGTTGCAAATTCCTGCAGCGTCATGATGCCTTGCTCCTGGGTTCCCGGTTTTGTGCAGTTTTATAAAAAGCACCCAACGATTGACGTTGGACTGCATCTCACACTAACTTCGGAATGGAACCAGTATCGTTGGCCTCCGCTTAGTGGAGCAAAAAATGTTCCCGGGCTTGTAGATAAGGAAGGAGCGATGTGGGCAAGTGTAGAAGATGTTGTAAAGCATGCAAGCGCAGATGAAGTAGAAACTGAAATAAAAGCCCAGGTTGAACGGGCATTGCTGATGGGTTTTGTTCCTACTCACCTGGATAGTCATATGGGAACCTTGTTTGGTTCTCCTCAATTTATTGAGCGATACCTGAAAGTAGGAATGGAGTATAAAATTCCAGTGATGTTTCCCGCCGGGCATGCAACGCTCATTAAAGCACAAATGAAAATGCCTGATGCGCAAATTGAACAGATTCGATTACTGGGTAAACAATTATGGAATGCGGGTTTACCGTTAATAGACGATTTACATAATGAAAGTTATGGATGGGAATTGCCAAAAAAT
>JANNEK010000321.1:0-2521 GCA_031378605.1 Chitinophagaceae bacterium
CAAGCCTGGTATTACGATGATCATTATGCATTGCACCGCCCCCAGTGAAACCTTTAACAAAATAAGTAGTTCCGGCCAAACCCGAAAAGGAGATCTATTAGCCATGATGGACCCGGCTTTTAAAAAAGCACTGGCAGATCAAAAAATTATTTTGACTACATGGAGAGAATTGAAGGAGCGAAGAGATAAAATAATGTTTCACGATCTGAAGATCGGGGCAAGTCAATGAAGATCGGGGCAAGTCAATACAGTCCTTAAAAAAATAGGGTAGTACTAAATACATACTACCTTATCATTCGAAGATCGGGGCAAGTCAATACAGTTTTTAAAGTAATAAAGGTTTACCAAATAATTGCCGCGAATAAGGCTTGCTCTTGTGCTGGTATTTTTTAACCTCCAGCCCGGAACTGAAGCCCAATAGAATTACTGATGATGACGATAAGAACAAAAGCCAAATAGAAATTCGTTAATTCGATAATAACGATATGCAGCTCATTGTTATTCTGTCGGCCCTAATAACGCCAAGCCACGCCGTTATGCTTTCGTGCTTCTTATCGATTACTCTATGACGCTATGAATGGCAGGGTGTATCCTCGTGCGTGGGTTAATGAGCCATTGCATTTATTCTTTCTTGCAATTCCTGAATCCTCTTTATCAGGTTGTCAAAATTTAAAGGGTCACCATAAATCATATTCTGCGTCATTGCCTGATAATCTTTTTCCCACTCTTTTATTACTGTGTCTGGCGGAATGATTTTTATTTTACTTGAAATGTGATTAGCATAGCCAAGCCCACGAAGCGGATTGAATTTTTCTCTGTGTGTCACTATGCCATTATATAATTCCTTGTCTTTGATTGCCGCCTTTCCATATTCTGTGTCCATTAATTTTTCTAAATCATATAAGTGTCTAGATAACCTGTCAATACGAATTTTTGTTGTGTCCTGTGAAAATTCCTCATGCAATAAAAATATCTTTTCTAAAAAGGTTCTTTGTGGTAAAACGGTTGAAATGCTAAATGGCTCGGTTGTAAATTCTTGATTCGGAAATGCAGCACTAAGGATTGAATTAATTGCTCTGTTTTCACTTGGCTCCATTAACGAACGGGAACTTACTTCTATTAAAACTCTTTGTGGCAAATAATCAGATTTGTCGAATACAGAGTTGTAATGAATTTCAATTACCTGTGGGTCTTTATCTGAATCTGTAATCGGTTGTGCATTTAACTTGCATTCATCAATTACTTTCCATTCGGTAAACAGCTTCCTTAAATCTTCTACGAAAGTGGTGGAGATAAATTCGCAGGATATTTTTCTTAAATTTTTGATTTGGCTTTTACTGATGTCGCCTTCAAAACCAAAGAATTTTCTGTCTATTGCTAAATCAATATCTTCCGAAAACCGTTCTATCAGATTCCAACCTTTGCTTAATGAAGTGCCTCCTTTGAAAACAATACTCGTCGAATACTTCAATTCAAAGGAAGCCTTTAATGCTAATGTTACCCACCAGTCTTTTTCAATAGCAATAGCAGGTAGTCCTGTATTATTACTGACTTGATTGAGAATTTCACTTCGTCTTTCTTTCGATATTTTTAACCAATCTGTATTCACATCATTTTGCTGCACTCGTTAGTATTTTATTTATCCACGCTGGTGCAAGTTTGGCATCATGCAGAATATTTTCTTTTTTTTCTTTTTTAAGGAGATTGAGCAATTTTGTTAAAACCTCCTCTTCAACTTTATGCTGCCCAATACTTTTTAGTGCTTGAATAACCAGTCCGCTTATCTCACCCTTTGCCAATAAATTTTTAGGACTTGTTTTCTTAAACGTTATAGTTCGTTTTCCTATTTTAATACTTCTTGCCGCTCCATCAGTTAAGAAAACAATCTTTAAAGGAATTTGAGTTGACAGGCCTAATTTGTTTAATGCCTGAATGCCTGTTGGAATAATCCTTGCCCTATCTCTTTTTGCAATTGCAATTGCTATTTCTTCTGCTGAAGGATATAGTACACCCAACGTTTTATCTTTCTTCGGGTATAAGTAAATGCCATGAGCCAAACGAATAAGCAAGCCTTTCTCTTCCATCCTGTACAAAGCTTTCTTTACACTTTCTGGATTACCAAAATCCAGAAAATCATCCACGAAAAGAATAGTTCCTTTTTGCAGTTTTTTTAGCTCATCAATTACTGTATTTGTTACAATCGATCGTATCATTACCTTTTATTTCGTCCCAAATATAGTAAATATTTGGGACGAGATAGGTTTTGATAAAATGGGTTATTACTGCATGATATGTCCCAAAAAGCCAAACTCGCTGTCCGTCAGCAATGCTCTATCAAGAAAGCTATTAAATTTCTGTGATGTTTCCCGCCGGGCATGCGACGCTCATTAAAGCACAAATGAAAATGCCTGATGCGCAAATTGAACAGATTCGATTACTGGGTAAACAATTATGGAATGCGGGTTTACCGTTAATAGACGATTTACATAATGAAAGTTATGGATGGGAATTGCCAAAAAAT
>JANNEK010000344.1:0-1865 GCA_031378605.1 Chitinophagaceae bacterium
CGCAGAGTCACAGAGAGCGCTGAGTTTTTATTTATGCTTTAATCGCTTTGCGATACTCGTCCTTTATAACCTCCTTTCTCTTTGACCTCCTTTCTCTTTTAATCTCTTTTCTCTTTTGACCTCCTTTCTCTTTTGACCTCCTTTCTCTTTTAATCTCTTTGTTCTCCTTTCTCTTTTAATCTCTTTGTTCTCCTTTCTCTTTTAATCTCTTTTCTCTTTGAACTTCGTTATAAAAATCCCGTAGAGTTCAGTTCCTTTGTATCTTAAAACAATAATACAATTAAGCGAATGCTAAAGAATACCCTTTTAGTAGTTTCTATACTTTTAGTGCTTACTCATTTTTCTTTTTCACAAAAGACGGATAGTATAAAAAATATCCGGCATTTTTTCAGGTTCGGTCAGCATTACCAATAACGGAATTTCTATTGTACCCAGTTTTTCGTTAGGCAAACCTGCGGTTCAATTCAATCTGTCGATGGGAAAAAGCAGGCTTAGCTTTGAACCGGACTTTCGATTCTCTTTATCCGGTAAGCCCTGGGGTTTTCTTTTCTGGGGGAGATATAAATTAGTAACCACCAAAAAATTTCGGATGAATACAGGCGTACACCTTGGACTGAATTTTAGAACATCCTTTTTGCCATTAAATGGAGATTCCGTTGAAGCAACGGTGGAAAGACGTTATTTGGCAGGAGAACTTTCGCCTAATTATTTTCTTTCAAAAAATATCAGTGTCGGCATGTATTACCTGTATTCACACGGGCTTGATGCTGGTACGATTGGGAACACACATTTCATTACACTCAACACAAATTTTTCGAATATCAAAATCATTAATCAGTTTTTTATCAACATAAATCCGCAACTATACTATTTAAAACTGGATGCACAGGATGGGATTTACTTTTCATCAGCATTTACGCTGGCAAAAAAGAATTTTCCGTTTACCATCCAATCAACCATCAATAAAATTATTGATAGCCGTATTACTGGCAGTAAAATTTTTTTGTGGAACGTTAGTCTGGTTTACAGTTTCAGTAAAAACTATTTGCAGCAATAAACATTCTCATTAAAATTTGAAAGTTTACTAACGTGAATAAGATATAAACCATAGAAGAATTTTATAAAAGAAAATTTGACTGGATTCCTGAAAATGGCATAAACGAAATCGGGCATATCAATGTGTTTCAACAAGAGCCAGTTGAACAGGGAAAAACGAAGCCGTTTCCGTATAAACGAAGAGATTTTTACAAAATAATGCTGGTAATTGGCAATATAAAAATGAACTATGCCAACAGGGTTTTGGCAGATAATTATTTCGCAATTATTCATTTCGCAAAAAATTTATCATCATTCCATTTTGAAGGATTATTGATAATATAATTTGAAATGGTTTGATACGATTTTTCATTGCGAATAATGTGTTCGTGATAATTTCGTTGCCATACCGTTTGGATTTCGGTATTATTCCGAAACCATTTTGTTACGCCAATTTTAAATCCCTTTACAATTGAACCGATTGAACGGGGAATCATTTTTTGGAATTCGTTTCGTGGTGATTCGTTGTGTGATTGTTGTTGTAGATGTAGGGGCAGAAAATTTTCTGCCCCTACATCCCCTGCCCCTACATTGGCATCGTTCATCAATTTAATTACCCCATGAACATGATTTGGCATTACAATATGTTCGTGCAATACCGCATTCGGAAAATGTTTTGGGATTTCCATCCAACATTCATCTGCAATTTTCCCTGCATCATTCAATATCATAATGGGGTTTTGATTTTCGCAGGGGTTGAAACATTTGGGGTTGAAAATTTTAAAACCCAACAGTTTGATACCGTAAATTTTAAACCCCAAATTAGCCAA
>JANNEK010000381.1:0-33710 GCA_031378605.1 Chitinophagaceae bacterium
TATATGAAAATTATTTCCCTGGCACCTGAAGTATTGTAAGAAGCCAGTTGATTGTAATAAAGCAATACAAACAAACGGCGATCATAAAAAAGTAAACTTGCTTCTAGCCCAGCGCTATAAGCCCAAAGCGAAAATAAATGAACAACAGATTTAAAGCGAAGTTTAATATTAAAAAAGGGGATAGTGTGGTAGTGATTACCGGTGATGATAAGGACCCTAAAAAATCGCGGAAAGTATTGGAAGTTTATCCCGATGTTTCCAAGGTATTAGTAGAAGGTGTAAATATTATGACGCGCCATACTAAACCTTCTGCAAAAAATACCAAAGGAGGAATCGTAAAAAAAGAAGCGCCAATTCATATTAGTAATATTATGTTGTTTGATGCTAAAAGTGGAAGTGGAAGTAAAGTGAAGCGTACAAGGGAAAATGGTAAACTGATTAGAGTAGCAAAAAAATCTGGCGAAGCGATTAAGTAAAGAAAACTACGAACAGTTAGCCAAAAGGCTACGTGTTCGGCAAACGAAATAAATAACAGCTATAAAATTGCTATGAGTTCGCAAACTGCGGTTAATAGCTTAAAGTTTTTAAAATGAGCACAACTAAATATACTCCGAGACTAGTCACCAAGTATCAACAAGACGTGGTACCTGCGTTGATGAAACGTTTTAGCTATGGCACAAAAATGGAAGTTCCCCGCCTGGAGAAGATTTGTTTAAATCGTGGTGTAAACGGTGCGGTAACTGACAAAAAATTAATTGATGTGGCAATGGAAGAACTGACTACGATTACAGGTCAAAAAGCAGTTGCGACGATGTCTAAAAAAGATATTTCAAATTTTAAGCTTCGTAAGAGTATGCCGATAGGTGTTCGGGTAACCTTAAGGGGTACTAAAATGTATGAATTTCTCGATCGTTTGGTTGCTACTGCATTGCCACGTGTAAGAGATTTTAAAGGAATTAGCGAAAAAGCATTCGATGGCCGCGGAAATTATACTCTCGGAATTACAGAACAAATTATTTTCCCGGAGATTGATATTGATAAGGTAAATAAAATTACCGGTATGGATATCACTTTTGTAACTACTGCCGGTACTAATGAAGAAGCATATGAGTTATTAAAAGAATTGGGAATGCCTTTTAAAGCAAAAGTATTAGAAGAAGCATAAGTATTCATAGTAAAGAATAAGCAAGATAAAAAGACTTGCTATTTGAAACTAAAATTTAAATACGAAATAAAAAATGGCAAAAGAATCAGTAAAAGCCAGACAACGAAAAAGAGAACGCCTGGTAGCGCTGCACGCCGAAAAACGTGCCACACTAAAAGCAGCCGGTGATTGGAAAGCTTTGGACCAAATGCCAAAGAATTCATCTAAGGTTCGTTTGAAAAATCGTTGTCAGTTAACCGGACGTCCAAAAGGATATATGAGATACTTCGGATTATCTCGTATAATGTTCCGTGATATGGCATTGGCAGGTAAGATTCCGGGGGTACGTAAAGCATCCTGGTAAAATTTCGGGTGAGCATCAATGTTGGTAATTGAAAAAAATTACTAATTCAAGCATTTCTGTTCCCGCATCATAAAATTGTGAACTGATTAATTTATATAAACATGGTAACTGATCCTATTGCTGATTTCCTGACCAGAGTTCGTAACGCTCAAATGGCAGGACACCGTATTGTGGAGATTCCGGCTTCTAACCTTAAGAAGCGTATCACTGAAATTTTATACGACCAGGGATATATCCTTAAGTATAAATTCGAAGAAGATACTAAGCAAGGTGTGATAAAAATTGCATTGAAGTACGATGCGCTAACCAAGGAGCCAGCTATCAGGTCGATGGAACGCATCAGCCGACCAGGCTTACGTCAATATGCAAGCCCTGCAGAATTTAAAAGAGTGAAAAATGGTTTAGGCGTAGCTATACTCAGTACCTCTAAGGGGGTAATGACCGACAAACAGGCTAAGTCTCAAAATGTGGGTGGTGAAGTCTTGTGCTTTGTATATTAATAGCAAATGATTAAAGAGCAATTTGCTTTTTAAATAACAAGTTGATACATTAAGCCGAACCTATACAGGCTGACCGGTTAACTTGTTAATATTGAAAATTGATTATTGAAAATTGAAATTTTAAAAACATGTCTAGGGTAGGAAAAAAGCCGGTAGTGATCCCTTCAGGAGTAACTGTTACAGTTGGTGCCAACAATGTAGTTACTGTAAAAGGTCCAAAAGGAGAATTGAAAGAATCTATTGACCGGGATATTAAAGTAGAAGTAAAAGATGGTCAGGTAGAATTTTCACGGCCAACGGATCAGATACGTCATCGGGCAATGCATGGTCTTTATCGTGCCTTAATTGCTAACCTGGTGAAAGGAGTTACTGAAGGATATAAAAAGAATCTTGAATTAGTAGGAGTAGGTTATAAAGCTTCTAACCAGGGTAACTTACTGGATTTATCGCTTGGCTTTTCTCACAATATTGTATTTGAAGTTCCTAAAGAATTAAAATTGGGTACGGCTCAGGAAAAAGGGCAGAACCCAATGATTAGTTTGGAAGGAATCGATAAACAACTGCTTGGACAGGTAGCTGCTAAAATCCGCGGCTTACGTAAGCCAGAGCCTTACAAGGGAAAGGGTGTTAAGTATGTGGGAGAATTTATCCGTCGTAAAGCGGGTAAGGCTGCAGGTAAGTAATTGCAAAGTTATAATTGGATGTTTATTCTGATAAACTTCAATTTTAAATCGAAGATCATTAATAATGGAAATTTTTCCGGCAGAATCGGAAACATAAAATAAATAGCAATGAGTACTAAATTAGAAAGAAGGCAAAAGATTCGATATAATATTCGTAAAAAAATATCGGGTACTGCACAGAAACCAAGATTGTCTGTTTTCAGAAGCAATATGGATATATATGCACAACTTATTGATGACGATAATGGAGTAACACTTGCCGCTGCTTCAACCCGTGAAAAAGATATAGCTGCGCAGAAGCTTCCAAAAGTTGCAAAAAGTAAACTGGTGGGTACTAAATTGGCAGTTAAAGCAAAGGATCTTGGAATAACTACGGTTGTTTTTGATAGAGGAGGTAACCTATATCATGGTCGTGTTAAGAGTGTGGCAGATGGTGCGCGTGAAGGCGGATTGCAATTCTAAATTCAAATCTTACATTTCAAATAGAAATAATGTCAAACGTTAATCTAAGTAAAATTAAAGCTGCTGATCTTGAATTGAAAGAAAAAGTAGTTTCTATAAACAGGGTTGTAAAAACTACTAAAGGTGGTCGTGCTTTTAGTTTTTCTGCACTTGTAGTTGTTGGAAATGGACTAGGGATAGTCGGTCATGGTTTGGGTAAAGCAAAAGAAGTACAGGAAGCAATTACTAAAGGAATTGAAGATGCAAAAAAGAACCTGATAAAAGTGCCTATCATGCATGGTACTATTCCACATGATCAATTGGCAAAAGAAGGTGCTGCAAAAGTATTCATTAAACCTGCTGCTCACGGTACAGGTGTGATCGCCGGAGGTAGTATGCGTGCAGTACTTGAAAGTGCCGGCGTTACCGACGTGTTGGCTAAGTCACTCGGTTCTGCTAATCCACATAACGTGGTGAAAGCAACTTTTAAGGCATTGGCTTTATTGCGTGAACCAATCACTATTTCAAAACAGCGCCGGATCAATTTGAAGAAAGTTTTTAACGGTTAAGGCATCCCCTAACCCCTACAAGTAGGGGCTTTCGGAAGTCTCAGAATAATATTAACGGAACGGTATATAATTTATAACGAATTTTAAAGACCCTCCCCTTTGGGGGAGATGGAGGGGGCAATGAAAAAGATTAAAATAACATTGGTAAAAAGTCCTATCGACAGACCTGAACGTCAGAAACAAACCCTGATTGCATTAGGCTTAAATAAGACAAATTCCAGTAAGGAAGTTGTTGCTACACCACAAATACTTGGTATGGTACGTAAAGTAACGCACCTTTTAAAAGTGGAGGAAGTATAATATCAACTTTCAGGAAGTAAGATTACGAAGTTAAATTGTATTCATCTTACTATTATTAATTAATGCGAGGGGAGATTCCCCGTAAGTAAAAATCAACTTCAATGAAACTACATGAAATCAGGCCCGCTAAAGGTGCCACTAAAAAAGTAAAAAGATTAGGACGAGGTGAAGCCTCAGGTAAGGGTGGTACATCTACAAAGGGTAATAAAGGACACCAGGCTACGAGTGGATTTAAAAACAGACGCTCACACGAAGGTGGTCAGATGCCAATACAACGTAGAGTTCCTAAACGCGGATTTAAAAATTTTGGTCGTGTTGAATATAAAGTATTTAATATTGGCCAGGTAGAGCACCTGGCTACTAAATATGATTTGAAAGAATTTTCTTTGGAGACCTTATATGTAAATGGGTTATCTGGAAGAACCGATCTTATTAAACTGTTAGGGAATGGGGAATTGAAAACTAAAATTGTTTTCAAAATAAATGCGGTAAGTGAAAAAGCAAAAGCTGCTGTAGAAGCTGCTGGCGGTTCAGTAGAAATAGTAAAGTAATTTTGCGTAACTTGTCAGATGCATTTTAAATGCGTCTTTTTTGTTTTATGCTATCACAAAAAATTTCTGCAATTCAGTGAAAAAATTCATACAAACACTAAAAAATATCTGGAGCATCAACGAGCTTAAAAGTAAGATGTTGGTTACCCTGATCCTGATTGCTATCTATCGCCTGGGTTCGCATATTACCTTGCCCGGTATTGATCCAAATAAATTACCTACTGGTGGAAGTGGAACTGGTATTCTTGGATTGATTGATGCATTTGCCGGTGGAGCATTTTCACATGCTTCGATACTTGCCATTGGAATTATGCCCTATATCTCTGCATCCATATTTATGCAGTTGATGACGATTCTTTACCCTCCTTTTCAAAAAATGCAAAAAGAAGGTGATAGTGGCAGAAAAAAAATAACTCAGTATACCCGTTTTCTTACCATCATCGTAGCGGCATTGCAGGCAAGTGCTTACGTTGCATTCTTACACAGCCCTGGTTACAAAGAAGCAATCCTACCTTCTTACGAACCCTTATTCTGGTTGTCCACTACCGTTGCATTATCGGCCGGTAGTTTGTTTGTAATGTGGCTCGGCGAACGCATTACCGATAAAGGATTGGGAAATGGTAGTTCTGTAATTATCATGGTGGGAATTCTTGCGCGACTTCCCGAAGCAATGGTTCAGGAGTTTACTTCTGTTACTACCAAATATTCAGGTGGTGGTGGATTATTATTATTTGTTTTACGAATCAGTATTTTAGTTGGTATAATAATGGGTTTGATTATTCTTATCCAGGGTGTGCGTAAGATACCTGTTCAATATGCAAAGCAAATTGTTGGTAACCGCCAGTTTGGTGGTGCCAGACAATTTTTGCCGATTAAAGTAAATAGCGCGGGTGTAATGCCTATCATTTTTGCACAGGCAATTATGTTCCTGCCAACGCTATTACAGAATTTCGAAACTACTCAGGGACTGGCAAAAATATTTAATGATCACAGTAACGTGTGGTATATGATCATTTATGCTATTATGGTTATCGGGTTTACGTTTTTATATACAGCGTTAATTTTTAATCCAAAGCAAATTGCGGATGACCTTAAACGTAATAACGGATTTATACCAGGTGTTAAGCCCGGCCAGCCAACTGCTGATTATATTGGTTCAGTAATGGATAGAATTACGCTACCGGGCGCAGTATTACTCGCCCTGGTTGGAATTTTACCGGGTTTTGCTCAACGTTTAGGTGTTCAGCAATCATTCTCATCTTTTTTTGGAGGCACTTCGCTCCTGATTATGGTAGGGGTAGTTTTGGATACGCTTCAGCAAATAGAAACACAACTGCTCATGCGTCAATATGATGGTTTGATGAAGAGTGGAAGAATACAGGGAAGACAAACATCCTCTTCTCCTGTATCAATGTAAATATTAAAATTGTATTTTTATAAACCTGACTTGCGCATCCCGGCAATGTCAGGTTTTTTAATGAGTATTTTTTTGTGGCTGTTGTAAAAGGGACTAATCGTGTTATAGTATGATTTATTATAAAACAGAAGCAGAAATTGAGTTAATACGCCAGAGTGCGTTGCTGGTTGGCAAAACAATTGCCGAAGTTGCAAAATTGTTGAAACCGGGCGCAACTACTGCTGAACTTGATAAACTTGCTGACGAATTTATCCGCGATAACCAGGCTGTTCCTTCATTTAAAAATTTTAAAGGTTATCCTTTTGCTTCCTGTATTTCAGTAAATGATGCAGTTGTTCATGGATTTCCCAATAAAAATGAATTACAGGACGGCGATATTTTATCCGTAGATATTGGCGTATTTAAAAATAATTATCATGGAGATAGTGCCTATACTTTTGCTATTGGTGAGGTAAAGAAGGAAGTACTTGCTTTAATGCGGGTTACAAAAGAATCGTTGTATAAGGGGATAGAAAAAACAGTTTCGGGTAATCGTGTGGGTGATATTTCTTACGCAATCCAGGATTATTGCGAAAAGCAACACAAATATGGAGTGGTACGGGAGTTGGTGGGCCATGGCCTGGGTAAACAGTTACACGAAGATCCACAGGTACCCAATTTTGGTAAGCGGGGCACAGGACCGAAGATGCAGGAAGGGATGGTGATTGCCATTGAACCCATGGTAAACCTTGGCGTAAAAGAAGTATGGTATGATGATGATGGCTGGACAGTTCGTACAAAAGATGGAAAAGTTTCGGCTCATTACGAACATAACATTTGTGTTCGTAAAGCTAAAGCGGATATACTTTCATCCTTTGAGGAGATTGAAAAAGCAGAGAAAGCAAATACAAATCTGCAGTCTTCCTACTACTAGTTTATTCACTTATCCAACTGAGGTTTTAGTTGTACATAGCTCCACGCCGTAAACGGAATTATTAGTAATAACAAAAAAGCCAGATTGTTTCCGCTGATAAAATAAATTGTAAGCGTAATCAACAATACGTAAAAAGGATATAAGGCAATTAAAAGTCCCATCATTATTGAATCGAAATGACCCGTTTCATGGGCTTTTTTCAAGATAAAATTCTTAACAGGCAAATAGAGCGGCGCATTGAGCAAGTATCCCAGTAAAGCTGGCATCAGGAGAAGAATTTTTATTAATAAAATTGGTTTTCTTTCAAGAAGTTCTCGTTGCCTTGGTTTGTCTTCTGCCTTTATTTCAAGGACCAGTTGTTGCAACTGCGATTGTAAGATGGAGTTGAATGTTTGGTTACGTATACCATCCGAACTTTTTAGATCAATCGCTTCTACCGTAATTATCTCCCCGAAATTCAAAAATATATTTTTTCCGAAACGAAAAAAAGAACTGTAGTTAATGCCTGCAGGTAAAATCTTTAATGGTATATTTTCTTCCCAGGCTTTTATAGCCAGCCGCGCAGTTCCTTTTTTTAGCGGACGCAGGTGCCATTCATTTTCACACCTGCCTTCACTGAATATTTGAACAATTCCTCCGAGTTTAAAAATGTTTAAACAGGCATCAAATGTTTTATAATTTTCTGAAAGATTCTCTACGCCTTCGCTTGTTCGGTAAACAGGCATAATCTTAACAGCAGTAAGTATGCTGGAAATAAGTTTTCCTTTAAAGGCATCACCTCTTGCAAGGGACCATACTGGTTTGTCAAATAAAATATCAATAATAATAGCATCTAAAAATGAATTGGGATGATTCATTGCAATTAATAGAGGCCCTTTTATTTTGAGATACTCGGTCTTATTAATAAAAATATTCCGGCAAAAAATCTTTAGGCCCAGTTTGACGGTGTATTTTAGGATAGTATAAATCAAATAAAGCTATTTTTACGGTTTAGTGTTACGGTGAACTACAAAATAACGGCAATATACAGGAAGCATGGAAAATAAAATAAAATTACACAAGCGACTTGTTGTAATAGGTGGAGGGGCAGCAGGTTTTTTCTGCGCTGTAAATGCTGCCCGCTTAAATAAGTCGCTCGAAGTAATCATTGTTGAAAAATCATCCAAATTGCTTTCTAAAGTAAAAATAAGTGGGGGTGGGCGTTGTAATGTAACGCATGGTTGTTTTGAAATCGAAGAAATAATCAGGCGATATCCCCGGGGCAGTAATTTTTTGAAAAAAGCTTTTCACCAATTTTTTACAACAGATACGGTAAAATGGTTTGAACAAAGAGGCGTTCCTTTAAAAGTTGAACCCGATGGAAGAATGTTTCCTCTTTCTGATTCTTCTCAATCAATTGTAGATTGTTTACTTAATGAAGCTGCTAAATATGGAGTAAAGATTATATTAAGCAAAGAAGTTAAGAAGCTATCAACTGATAAAGGTCTTTTCCAAATTGAATATGTCGATCATGAAAAGATGGACTCCGATTTTGTTTGTATTGCGTGCGGGGGATATCCCAAGGCAGCTATGTTTGAATGGATAAAACAATTGGAACATACCATTGAAGATCCCGTGCCCTCTTTATTTACCTTTAATATCCCTGGCAATTCAATAACCCAATTAATGGGAGTGGTGGCTGAAAATACATCTATAAAAATAGCAGGTACAAAATTAAAAGAAACAGGCCCTTTATTAATTACACATTGGGGGCTTAGCGGTCCGGCCGTACTGAAATTAAGTGCGTGGGGTGCCCGCCAATTATCATTGATCAATTGGAAATTTACGATCCAGATCAATTGGCTGGCAAACTATAATGAGCAGGCATTACAGGAACGATTTAAACAATTGCGTTTCGAAATTGCTGCTCAAAAAATGAGTACAAAAAATAGTTTTGGAATACCTGCAAGGTTATGGGATTTCTTATTAAAACATTCCGGAATAAAAGACGAAACCAGGTGGGCAGATTTGAACTTGCGTGAGCAAAACCTGCTGATTCGAAACCTATATTCTTTTGAATGCACTGTAGAGGGAAAAACAACTTATAAGGAAGAGTTTGTGACTGCCGGTGGAATTCGATTGAATGAAGTTGATGCCAATACGATGATGAGTAAAAAAATTCCGAACTTATTTTTTGCAGGAGAAATTTTAGATGTAGATGGGATAACAGGGGGATATAACTTTCAACATGCATGGACCAGCGGATTTATTGCGGCAAAAACAATTGCATCAGCTATGTAAATTGTAAACTGTTACGTAATTTCCCAACTTGTTTATTTCTGTTATCATACCTGCATTCAACGAAGAGGAGAATATTTCCGGCCTCATCTTGTATTTAAAACAATATGGCAGAGGCTTATTAAAAGAAATTATTGTTGCCGATGGTGGAAGCCTTGATAATACCGTATTGTATGCTGAAAAGGCAGGTGCCAGAGTTATTCTATCTGCTCAAAAAGGCAGGGCGGCTCAAATGAACAGAGGAGCTTCCGTTGCTTCTGAAAAAATTTTATATTTTGTGCATGCGGATGTCTATCCACCTAAAACATTTGCAATTGATATTTTAACTGCTATAGAAAATCAGTTTGACCTGGGTAGATATTTTATGAAATTCAATAGCAGGAAATGGATATTAAAAATAAATGCCTTTATTACGCGGTTCGATTTATTTGCGTGTTACGGAGGCGATCAAACGCTGTTTATAACACGTAAATTATTTGATAAAGCAGGTGGTTTTGATAGCAGTTTACGTATCATGGAAGATTTTGAATTTACTGCAAGGGCAAGAAAATACGGACGGTATAAAATATTCCAAAAGAGTGTATTGATTTCTGCGCGAAAATATGATACCAATAGCTGGTTACAGGTTCAACGCGCAAACTTTACGGTTATAAAAATGTATCAAAAAGGAGCAAGCCAGGAGGAATTGGTAAAAATGTACAAACAAATGCTAAATTACCGCTGAATTTATCAGGTAGTTTTTGCAAAACGAAATGTGTATCTAAATGAAACGAATAATTAGTGGAATTCAACAGGTGGGCATTGGCGTTACTAATGCCGATGAAGCATTTCGGTGGTACAGAAAGATATTTGGTACCAATATTGTCGTGTTTAAAGATGCCGCTACCGCCTCCTTAATGCAACGCTATACAGGCCAGCAGGCACATGATCGATATGCAATTCTTGCTCTTAATATGCAAAGTGGAGGAGGCTTTGAAATTTGGCAATATACCAGCCGTACTCCGGTTCCTTCTGCTATACCTATTCAATTGGGTGATCTGGGTATATACGCTGTCAAAATCAAAAGTAAAGATGTAACCAAAACCTTTTCCTATTATCAACAGGAAGGTGTTGAGTTGTTATCTGCTCCTTCAAAGATGCCTTCAGGAAAGGAACATTTTTTTATAAGAGATCCTTACGGAAATATTTTTGAAATTACTGAGGATGATTATTGGTTTACGAATAGCGATTGTCTCACCGGAGCAGTTTGCGGTGTTACTATCGGAGTTTCTTCTATGGATAAAGCATTGGCTTTTTATAAGAATTTGTTAGGATATGATATTCAACTTTACGCAGGTCAGGGAGTTTATGCCGATTGGCACTCCCTACCCGGAGGAGCGCATTCATTCAAACGGGTATTATTAGCACATAGTCGTAAACCAGAAGGTGCTTTCAGTAAATTATTAGGCCCTACCTATATTGAATTGGTGGAAGTAACAGATAGAACACCTGTTAAAATATATGACAATCGTTTTTGGGGGGATTTAGGATTTATACATGTATGTTTTGATATAAATGGTTTCAATGCGCATGAAACTATTTGCAATGAAAATGGTTTTCCATTAACTGTAAATAGCAGTAATAGTTTTGATATGGGGCAGGCATCAGGTCATTTTGCTTACAATGAAGATCCAGATGGAACGCTAATTGAATATGTAGAAACGCATCGTGTTCCGATTCTCAAGAAAATTGGTTGGTATCTTGATTTGAGAAAACGGAATCCGCAGAAGCCATTGCCCAACTGGATGGTGAAGAGCCTTCGCTTTTCGAAAGTGACCACTTAATATTTCTTAGAACCTGTCTAAAATTCATACCTCTAATAATATAAGCCGCAGATTCGCAGATTAAAAAACCTCAACCAGGAAAACTTATCCGTACTACATCTGAGAACCTGCGGCTATACAAAAAAATATAAAATCATTTTTAGACAGCCTCTTAGAAAGCTTCGCCAATCGTAAAATAAAACCCTGAAGTGTTTTTTCCGAATGCAGCATCTATTCGAATATTTATTTTTTCTTTTGGGTTTAGGGCATAGCGAATTCCCGCACCGTATGAAGTTCTTATATAGTCTGGCAAATCATTTATTTTTTTATTTACGGCCCCCGCATTTGCAAACGCAACTGCACCGATCCGCTTATATACCGGAAACCTATATTCGCCCCCCAAGATTAGACTATTTTTATCACGAAAGCGGCCTTCATAAAATCCACGCATTTTTTTATTGCCACCCAAAAAAGCGAGTTGATTAAAAGGAATGTCGCCATTTACAAAATCTCCAAATACATTGAATGCCCATACTTGTTTCCTTTTTCCCGGAATATAAAATGAAAAATCTGTGGTATACCTGGTAAACTCATAATTACTTCCCGTTATTGGGCGGTAGAATTGAACCGCTGCATCCAAAAAAATACCATGTGTTGGATAAAAAATATTATCTCGGGAATCATAATTCATAACCGGGCCAATTCCTGAAACTGTGCTTCCGGTTCGGCCAACAATATTATTATCAGAGGAAAGTTGCTTTCCAGGCTCCGTTTCTTTAATATTAAAATATTCGAACCAATATCGCAATCCAAAAAATAATTTTTCTCCGGTTTTTACCAATGCATTAATTTTTATTCGTGGAAAATTTACTTTGTATAATTCCCGGTAATCAGTTGCCTGCTTATTTCCAATCCCATAAAAATAATAAGAGTATTTGTAGTAGCCCAGTTCTCCATAAGTGAGGAATTGACCTTTTCTTATATAAATTCGAAATGGAACATATAAAAGCAATTGTTTCTCGAAGGTGAATGCAGTACCAAATGAAACCTGAGAAGGATATTGTTGGGAATAGTTTTTTTTAGTTCGAAAAGTAATCGTTCCCAGACCACCGATACCCACACTTGTTTCGGGGGAATAAAAGGCTATTGGAAAGGCAGCCAACTTATAATTTTTTTGAAACTTAATACTATCCTGTCCAAAGCATCGGTTCGTTTCCACTACTCCAAGCAGTAAAGTATAATATAAAAGGAATTTGACCAAGGACACGGTAGCTGATAATTTATTAAAGGTTAATGGAAATTTCTTTAAGAAGAGCTTCACTAAGATCGTTAATAGTATCTATATCATTTAATAATGGGAGTACCGAATACGTTTTATTAGAAATTTTAATACGCTCTATTGTTTCGGCATAAACTGTTTCGGTGCTCCATACTATGTTATCAAATAAACGATTCTCTTCTTCTTTCATACCTAATAAATAATATCCTCCATCTTTTGCGGGACCTATTACCAAATCTGTAGATTCTAATTTTTGAAAAGCTTCGATAATAATTTCAGCAGTAAGCTCCAGGCAATCACTTCCAATAATAACCGCCTTCCCGTACCCAATAGTAAATACTTCGTTAAAGGCAACTTTCATTTTACCGCCCAGATCATCTTTATTTTGTATTCTTTTTGAATAGTCAGCGCCGTTCCAAATGTCCTCTTTTTCTATTTGCTCATTATAAAATATAAACTTATGGGCCTTTGTAATTGCTGAAATTACTTTTGTATGCTGCAATAGTTTATTATAAATAAATAACGCAGCGTTATCACCAATAGATGACGCCAGCCTTGTTTTTACTTTACCTAATTCAGGTCTTCTTACAAAAATGATCAGAGCTTCTTTCATCTGTCAATATCTAAGATGTGTTTTTTTCAATTTACCCCATTGAAGTCTTTGGCCAAACAATACCCAAATAATTTTTGGTAATTAAAAAACGGCCTACCAAAATTTATAGCAGATAGCAACTACCCCTATATTAATTCAATTGTCCGAATTTTTACCTGGTCCTCAGGCAACGGCGCCCCCGCAACTCGAACCAGCTCCGGCAGTACATCCAAAGCAGTGCTGGTTAACTTCTATATTTCTTTTCGATAGTTCTAAGGAATTGAATTGTGATAAATGTGCTGATTTCTTACAGGAGACTTTCAAATCAAGCATCTGGTTAAAATCACAGTCATATAAATAACCATCCCACCCAACCGAAATTGTTGTACGGCACATCACATTTGCCGCAGCTACCGGGTTAAAGGCAGTTAATAATTTCTCCATATATTTTTCATAATTACCACTCTGCAATAAATAATCAAGATAGCGGCTGATGGGCATATTCGTAATCGTAAACAAACTGTTGAATTCAATATTGAAATGTGTTTTTAGTTGTTCCTTATATTCTTTTTCGAGAGATTGCTGGGAAGGAGGTAAAAATGCCCCAGCCGGATTATATACAAGGTTCAGCACTAAGCCGGTATTTTCTTTTCCATAGCCAACATCATTGAGCATTTGTAACGCTTTTACCGAATCTTCAAATACACCATCACCACGCTGCCGGTCCGTTCTGTCTGCAGTATAAAATGGAAGGGATGAAAAAACTTCTATACCATGCTGTTTATAAAATTGTGGAAGATCATTATATTTTTTATTGGCTAAAATGATCGTGAGGTTACATCGCACAATTATGGTACGATCTAATTTCTTTATTTCTTCCACGAACCAGCGAAAATGGGGATTCATTTCTGGAGCGCCCCCGGTGAGGTCAACTGTTTTCAATGATGAATGATTACGCAACACTTCCAGGCATAACATCATCGTTTCTTTGGTCATAATTTCTTTTCGGTCGGGCCCTGCATCTACATGACAGTGTTTACAAACCTGGTTACACATTTTTCCAACATTAACCTGAAAAATTTCCAGTTGAATTGGATGTAGCGGAAATAAATTAATTTCTTCTAATTTTTGCTGGAAGGGTACCAATCGGTATTCATTAGCCGAAGTGCCATGTTCGAGCACATCCAGTTGCTTTGAAGAATTTGCCAATAAATGATGCTGTGCTTTCAGTGACTTCATACTGCGGTTCTTTTATTAGTATCTAGCCGATATTTTAATTGATACTACTCATTTTTTTTACATAGCTATCTCTTTAACTTTGTTCATCATTTGAACACCATGAACAAGTACTGCACCTCCTTTTATTGCAGCAGCTATGTGTACGGCCTCCATCATTTGCTTTTCGCTCCATCCTTTTTCAAATGCATCGCTGCTATAGGCGTCAATACAATAAGGACATTGTACTGCATGTGCAACAGCTAATGCAATCAGCGATTTTTCTTTGGCGGATAAAGCACTGTCTGCAAAAGCAGCGCCATACCAGGAAAAAAATTTTTCTGCCAGATCTTTTTGATATTCGCTTATGTTACCAAATTTTGACAGGTCCTCTGCGTTGTAATAATGATTAGCCATAAAAATTGTTAGTTTTGATAATTGTTAAGATACAAACTCCAGTCATAAGATTTGAAGGTTATGGAAGGATTTGCTGCTGCCGGAATAACTCCTTTCTCTATTAATAGATGTATCATTCCTTTTTTCCCTCCAAAATCCTTTCGGAACCATCCCATAATAGCGGGAAGCGCTACTGTATTTTTTTTCGCATCATATTCTGCTTCACTCGTAAGATACGATGTAGCAGCAATGTTTAATTGAGTGGATAAATTATCCGGGTTGTAAAAAACGACCGGAGGGCAACTTTTTGCACCACAATTAAGCGCGAAGTGAATTCGGTAATCAAGTTTGTTTACTCTTAAGTCTTTTTCGATTTTATGCGTAAATAATTTTGAAAAATAACCAAGGCTCCATTTTATTTTTGATCTGCGTAGTATACCGTGTTCAATATCATCCAGACTGAATTTTTTATTGGCCAGTTCTATTTGTTTTCCTGAAAAAAACAGGCTTCTGCTTTTATAGGCCTCTTGATTCTTTTTTAATAACACCTGCACAAAACCGTTGTAAATATTTATCCAGAAAGCTTTTTTTTCATCTTCCGTTGTTAACTTTTTAAGTAGTTCATCATAATGCAGCATTCTGATTTTTTCTTCCAATACCCCCGTTTCCTCCCCGGTTTTAACAGCATACAAAAAATTTTGGGATAATGCCACCAATTCATTTTTACTGCGAATCATTGTATTCATTGTAATAGGTAGAGGAGGATTCTTTTCTGATTCCGTTTTCCTAACTTCCGTGATACTGTTATAGCCTGAAAGCCATTTTGCAATTTCGTTTTCTGTTATTAAAGATGCTTCTATTGTACCAACTATTTTTTTTTCTTTATTTAGTAAAAGTGTATATGGAAAGGAAGGTGGTTCGAACAAACGTGTAATGGATCCGTCTGCATCTGCGATTACTGGAAATGAAAATCCCTTTCTTGCAGCAATAAATTTTTCAAGTCGCCCGGGTTCTTCTGTTGATATTAAAATAATACTTAGTTTTCCATTGAATTTTTGCTGTAGTTGGGAGAGATTGGGCAAGGCTTTAATACAAGGCACACACCAGGTACCAAAAAAATCAAGAATCGTTAACTGTCCGCCTAAAGAATCAAGCGTTGATACAGCAGTGGTATAGTTTAAAATTTTTGAAGCCTTAAAATTTGCCACTGTTTGGCCCGTTTTATAAACGGTTTGAGTACAGCAATTAATACTATATGCCAATAATAGTAGCTTTAAATAAATAATCTTTTTCTGATAATTCATTGCATATAGGTATACGTAAATTAGATAATTCAGGATTTCTAAAAAGAGATGAATAAAGGTATGAGAACAATAATGGAATCTGTTAAGGAAACTGCTGCGTATTTAAGGGAGCATGGATTTGCTGAATCCCCTTTGGTTGGAATTGTATTGGGTACTGGCCTTGGGGCATTAATGAACTATATCGATATAAAATCTACTGTTCGTTATTTGGATATTCCTCACTTTCCAGAGGCAACAGTTGAATTTCACCAGGGTAACTTATTGTATGGGTATATGGGAAATATTCCTGTTATTGCCATGCAGGGCAGGTTTCATTTTTATGAAGGGTATTCGATGCAGCAAATCACATTTCCAATTCGGGTGTTCAAAGAATTAGGTGTTGAATATTTGTTTCTGAGTAATGCGGCTGGTGGTATGAACCCTCTTTATAAAAAAGGAGATATTGTTTTGATAGAGGATCATATTAACCTTTTACCAGATAATCCATTAAGAGGACTGAATGATCCAAGCCTCGGCCCACGCTTTACAGATATGAGTTGCCCTTACGATACACAGTTAAGAAGTCTTATTCTCGATCAATCAAAAAAATTAAAGCTGCCTGTAAAAGAAGGAGTTTATGTTGCAGTAATGGGACCTAATTTAGAAACAAGATCAGAATACCGGTGGTTACATTCTATGGGTGCGGATTTAGTTGGAATGAGTACCGTTCCGGAGGTAATTGTTGCCAACCAGGTTGGATTGAAATGTGCTGCGATGAGTGTAATAACCGATGAATGTGATCCAGATAATTTAAGACCCGTCAACATTTCTGAGATTATTGAAGTAGCAGGCAAAGCCGATATTTTGTTAAGTAAATTAATGAATGAAGTGATTTGCAGTATCGGGTAATGAGTTTAAAAAGAACTATTTTATTCGAACCATCACAAACACAATCTAATCAACAATTTAAAATGCTACTGCTATGCAAAAAAACCTTCAATACCTGCGAATTACTCAAGAATGTTGCCCTATCTTTGCTGCCCCGAAATAAAACCCTCGGGATATTATCATGTTTCAGAATTTTATTGTTAAACAACTAAACGCTGATGCACAGGAGTCTTCTTCGGTTGAGGCCGTTGAAGCTACAGCGACAACAACTGCACCTGTTGTGGAGCAAGCTACTGCTCACGATGACTTCGATTGGAGCGTCGATAAAAGAAATGTTACGGCATACAGTAAAGAAGAAAAGGCGAAGTATGATGTTGTGTATGAAGGAACTTTTAAAGCTGTAACGGATGGAGAATTAGTAACCGGATCTGTAGTGGCCCTTACTAAAACGGATGTGGTGATCAACATCGGATTTAAAAGCGATGGATTGATTTCCTTCAACGAATTCCGCGATTTACAAGGTTTGAAAATTGGTGATGAAGTAGAAGTAATGGTGGTTGAAAAAGAAGACCGCGAAGGTCATCTTAACTTAAGCCGCAAGCAGGCAAGAGTTACCCGCGCCTGGGAACATATTGTAGAAGTACATAAAACCGGGGAAGTTATCACAGGTACGGTTACATCAAAAACCAAAGGCGGTTTGATTGTAGATGTATTTGGAATGGAAACTTTCTTACCTGGTTCTCAAATTGATGTTAAGCCTGTAACAGATTATGATCAGTTTGTAGGCAAAACGATGGAATTTAAAGTGGTTAAAATTAATGAAACCATCAAGAATGCTGTAGTAAGCCATAAGGCCTTAATTGAAAGTGATATTGAAGCACAGCGTGCAGAGATTATGAGTAAACTCGAAAGAGGTCAGGTACTGGAAGGGTCTATTAAAAACATAACAGATTTTGGTGCGTTTATGGATCTGGGTGGTTTGGATGGGTTGTTATACATCACCGATATCAGTTGGGGACGTATCAGTCATCCTACAGAGGTGCTGAAACTCGATCAGAAATTGAAAGTTGTTGTATTGGATTTTGATGACGAGAAAAAACGGATTAGCCTCGGATTAAAACAGCTTACACCTCATCCTTGGGATATCCTTCCCGATACTGTTGTAGAAGGTTCGGTATTAAAAGGTAAGGTAGTAAACATTGAAGATTATGGTGCTTTCCTTGAAATTATGCCTGGTGTGGAAGGGTTGGTGCACGTTAGTGAAATTACCTGGGCCAATACGCCTGTGAATGCTAAAGAATTTTTTAAGTTGGGAGATGAGCACGAAGCAAAAATTGTAACGCTCGATAAAGGAAATCGCAAGATGAGCTTATCGATTAAGCAAATGAGTGAGGACCCATGGACCACTATCGAAACACGTTTCCCAGAGGCAAGCCGTCATAGTGGATTGGTAAAAAATATTACTCCTTATGGTGTGTTTGTAGAATTATCTACCGGAATCGGTGGTATGATTCATATCAGCGATTTAAGCTGGTTAAAGCGTTTCAGTCACCCTTCTGAGTATACTAAAGTAGGAAGCACTATTGATGTAATTATATTGGGGATAGATAAAGAAAACCGCAAATTGCAATTAGGCCATAAGCAATTGGAAGAAGATCCATGGAATGCCTTGCAGGATACTTTTGCAGTTGGCACATTGCATGAAGCTACTATTACCCGCAAGGATGATAAGGGAGCTGTGGTTCAACTACCCTATGGACTGGAAGGATTTGCACCTAACCGTCATTTGAGTAAAGAAGATGGCAAACAGGTACAGGCAGACGAAGCCGCCCAGTTTATGGTCATTGAGTTCGACCGAAATGAAAAGCGCATCGTTCTTTCTCATACCCGGATTTGGGAGCAAACCAAAGTAGAAGAAAAAGAAACGGCTAAAAAAGAAGCCAGAGTTGAAACTGAAAATACCAAGAAAGCCGTAAAAGCTGTTCAGGCAAAGGTTGAAAAAACAACCCTTGGAGATCTGGGGGCATTGGCTGGTATTAAAGCCAAACTTGAGGAAGGTGAAAAAGGAACTGATGAGCCAAAAGCTGAATAAAATCTACATTATGTTTAATAAAACTCCTTGTAAAATCACAAGGAGTTTTTTTTTTAAAAGAATAAAACCAAATAATTTTAGATCGTTTCATACGTTCTAGAAAATTAGTAATAATGATAATGATAATGATAGTAATGAGTGCCTGGAAGATGACCATTTAAAAATGAAATTTTATATTATTTTTCATTGTTGTCCGACTAAAATCAACTTAATAATTATTAAAAACCTTTTGCAGAGCGAGTTCTAGCCCCCTCTCTTTTAGGAGAGGGTAGGGGTGAGGTGACACTTGCAAATGAAGCATTTAATTTATTTGGTCGGACAACAATGATTATTTTTGTTTGTATCATTTTGCTCCTCTTATCCTGAATCATTTTTCCCTGACAAATAAATAATTGCTCAACATCTAATTATTTTTATATGCTGATTCTTCGATTTTTACAGGTATTTCTTGCGCTGAGCTTAACGGTTACAGTGAATGCGCAGGTTAATTTGGATGATGCTTCGAATGCGGATGCATTTGCCCGTAAGTACAAAGACGATGACGTGATGTGTACCTCTTCTTACCATTTCTACACGTTCGATAAAGGAAAAAATGCACTGAACGAAAAAGTAGTAGTCATCCAGGAAGATGCTGAACTGGAATTTCTTTCTCTTAAAAAATTTGCATCTTTTACATACCCTGAAGTTTATAATAAGTTTATTCAGCTAAAGACGTTTAAAAAAGCTACAAAAGTTGGAAGAACGTATATTCTTTCCGGAAGATCGGGTGTTGACCGCGCTTTAACAGGTGATGGAATTTTCTTTGATGATAGCCGGGTGCAATATTATCCGATTCGATTTTCTGATAAAGGAGCAATGGCCAGGATAACTGTGAAAAAGGAATTCTCCGACGGTAAATACTTAACCCGTTTATTTTTTAAAATGTCGTACCCGGTAAAGGAACAAATATTTGAATTTAAAGTGCCCGAATGGTTGAGCGTAGATTTTAAAGAACTGAATTTTGAAGGATATAAGATAGAAAAACAGCAGAATAAAAAAGGCAATTATACAAACTATGTTTTTATCATGAAGGAAATGGCTGGCTATAAAAACGAGTTTAAAAGTATTGGGCGTGCCTATGTTGAACCGCATATCATTGTGCAAATAAAATCGTTTGAATCTAAGAACGAAGTGCTGAAGGGTTTTGATAAGATGGATGATATCTACACTTGGAATAATAAGTTGTACAATATGGCCGGTAATGAAAAGGATAAATTACAAAGTATGCTTCCTAAAATTATCCAGGGAAAAACCAACGACCTGGATAAAATAAAAGCAATCTATTATTGGGTACAGGATAATATCCGTTATATCGCTTATGAAGATGGATATTCTGGTTATATACCAGCATCGGTGCAAGATGTGGCCGCAAAAAAGTATGGCGATTGTAAAGGAATGGCTAATCTTCTTACTGAATTGCTAAAACTTGCAGGCTACCAGGCTAATTTTACGTGGATTGGTACCCGTTCTCTTCCCTATAAACAATCAATGCCAGCCTTATGTGTAAATAATCACGCTATTTGTGTGTTGAATTTTCAGGGAAAAGAATATTTTTTAGACGCAACAGAAAAGTATGTGGCTTTTGGAGAGAATGCCTATCGAATTCAGGGTAAGGAAGCAATGATAGCCAAAGGCGATAAATATGAAATTAAGGAAGTGCCACTTACAACTGGTAAGGAACATAAGGTAAGTACAAAAGCAGAGCTGAGTATCGTTAATGAAGTTGTGTCGGGTAAAGTAAAGGTTACATTAATAGGTAACGAACGCACCGATTTCCACCAGGCTTATCAACAGTTACCATTAAATGCACAAAAAGAATATCTAAAAGATTATCTCGAATTTGGTAACAATAACGTACAGTCGACCAATATAAAAACCAGCGATTTGAAGGACCGGGAACTACCTGTTACCATTGAGGGTGATGTGGATTTAAGTAATTATGTAAATAATATTTCGGGTGATAAATATATCAGTATCGACTTTTTTCCCAAAACACTGGAGCGTTATATGCCCGACGAAAAAAGAGTAAATGGATATGATTTTGATTATGTACTCAGCTACGATGATGAGATATCTCTAGCTGTTCCCGCCGACCGAAAATTCGTTGACATCCCGGAAAAGTTGGATATGAGTTTTGAGGGATATGAATTTAAAGGTGAATATACTGTAGCAGGGAATAAAATAACACTTAAGAAATTGCTGACGATTAAGAATAGCGTAATTAAAGCCTCCGATTTTACCAACTGGAAAAAATTTCTTGAATCAATCAAGGATTTTAATAAGTATTTTATAAGTGTAACCAAAAAATAAGTTTGGCTATGAAACAATTCTCTCAACCGATACGAAGGTTTTTCTTTTTGATATTTTTATTTGTAGTTGTATTGCCGGCAGTAAGAGCGCAGCAGATGATTGATGAAGACTTTCTCGATAATATTGAAGCCAATGCAAAGTTAATCTTAGATGAAGCAGCTCCTGCATTTGCTATAAATGCAATACCTGATAAATGGAAAAATGAGTCGGCAGTTGTTGTTGGGTATAAAAGAAGTATTCTTTTTGATAAGAAATCAAGCGGTGGTTTTTTTAGTACTAAAGAACGAGGTTTGTTTTTTTTCGAAAAAGTTCGTTTCAAAATAAAACTAAATGACCCGAACGCTGTTGAAACTTTTTCAGAAATCTATTTCCGTTTTAGCGACAAAGAAGATGGTTTTATAGCGCGGATAATAAAATCAACCGGCGAAATACTCACAGTTGATTTAAGCGACGCCGTTAGTATTGAATCTGGAAGTGATATGCCCGAGTTTTTTAAAAGCTTTTTTGATCAGATCTACAGTACCGACCGACGATATTTTAAAGTAGCCGTTCCCAATCTTGATCCGGGCGATATATTGGAATATATGGCAAATACAAAAAGCAAATTAACGGTTGCCGTTTCGGGGTATATTGAATTTACACCACAATACGAAGTTTGCAGTAAGAACTATCCGGTAATGCATAATGAAATTATTATTGAAACAGATGAAAAATCATATTTTAAGTCGATTTCATTAAATGGAGCTCCCGAGTTTATTAAAGAACCGACTGAAGATAAAAATTTTTCGAAGTATGTATTTGTAGACAAAGACCGTGCTACCGAAAAAGATGTGAATTTTGTACGGGAGTTCTTAGTGTATCCCCTGGTGAAATTTCAGGTGACTTATGCCAACAATACACAATTTAAAGGTGCATTAATTGGGAAGAATGGAGAAATTAAAAAAGGATTTTCAAAAGAAGAGTTAGCAAAAAAAGCCTGGGAAGAATATGAAAGTACCGGGAATTACGCAATGAATGCTGGTTCCTATATGTCTCCAAGTATTCAAAACTTTGTTAATGAAAGTTGGAACGCATTGAAAAAACTGGGAGCCAAAGACTGGTCCGAAAAAGACTTTTTGAAGAATGCCTATTATTATATCCGTAATAAAGTATTGTTTCAAAGCAATTATCTGAGCGATAAAACATATGCGTTCATCTTAGGATCGTTACTTTTTCAACGTGATATCAAATCCGAATTGGTAATTACTACTTCTAATCAAATTGGATCTTTTAAAGATATTTTATTCGAGAACGAGATTCGGTATGTAATTAAAGTAAATAACCAGTTATATTTTAATTGCACGGATCATTCTAACCCGGGAGAATTGGTGGAGTCTCTTTTAGGTAATGAATCCTATATTATAGGTAAGCCAGCTAAAAATGGTACACAGGAAATCAAGCCGTTTAATTTACCGGATGCAGTATTTTCAGATAATAGTGCTGGTTTTTTGGTAAACACAAGCATCTCGTCAGATATGAATACAATTAATGTATCCCGATCGAATAGTTATAAAGGGATCAGTAAAGCACGTTCAATTGATGATGCTATGAAATTCACTCCCTATATGCTTGACGATTATAAGCTATTTGGTGGTAATGATCCTACCGAAGGTATGCGTGGTAATCAGCAGGTGGAATACGATAAATCAATCAAAGCATTGAAAGATGAATATAAAAAGCAAAAGCCCGATTTTGTTAAGGAGGATTTGCAACGGGAATACCGCCAAAAAGTAATTTATAAAGATTTTAAGATAATTAGCGATGGGCGATCTCAGAAAAAGAGCGACCTCGTGTATACAGAGGATTTTGAATTACCGGGTATGGTTCGAAAGGCAGGAAAGAAGTACCTGGTAAATCTTACAGGGTTGGTTGGACCACAACTCCAGATAAAAGACGAGCAACGTGACCGTAAGTTAGATATCAGTGTTGGATATGCGCGAACATTGAATTGGGTAATTAACTTTAAAATCCCTGATGGGTATACCGTTGATGGATTAAAGGAATTGAATACCGCAGCGGTTGAAAATGAAACGGGAAAATTCAGTTGTGAGGCAAAAGAAGAAAACGGAACTATTATCATCACGATTACAAAAATCTACAAACAGGCAACGATCAGCAAATCGAAATGGAAAGAGATGTTACAGTTTATTGATGCAGCTTATAATAATTCTTTTAAGTATATCTTATTAAAACCCAAAAGCTAAACAGTGATTTTTTTATGAAAAAGATTCAAACCCTCGCACTTATTTTATTGGCTACTATGGTGGCACAGGCGCAATACAAAAAGGCAAGCTTTTTCTCAAAGGGGGGCCGAACCTATGAGCTCGGAACAACGGCCCATGTAATGAGCGATGGCAAAGGCGCACCCTTAGGATTTTATTTTAGCTGGGGCAGAGACAAAACAGAAAGTCATTTTTTCAGGTGGACCGAGATTGTTGTATTACCACCTTACAAATACCAGTTTCAAACGCTCGCTTCCACTCTTGATAACCCCGGTAACAAAGAGTCTATCAGCGTATCCGGAAAATCGAGTACCCATGTAGTTTATAATTTTAATGTTGGATATCATTTATTGGATCGTTCTGAAGATGAAAAGAAAATACTGCCCTTTGTTTTTTTGGGTTTCAACGTTGTTTTGGCAGGCAATATTAAAGAGGAGAATTACAGTAGCGGCTATTATGATTTGGAAAAAGAAGGTGCAGGCGATGGATTTAGCCTGGGTGTTAGAGGTGGGGCAGGGGTTCTTTTTAATTTAACGGAGAAAGCTGCCATTAAATTAGCTGCGGGATACAACTATCAATTCAATTTTGGAGTTGATAATTATAGTACGTCAACGTATGATATTTTTACTTCGCATCCGCTTGTAAGTTTGGGAATACGTTTTCGATTGCTGGAAGAATAAGATTTTATTGAATATTATGAGAGGCTGTCAAAAGTATTTAAAATATGTTTTTCTCGCAACGACGCAAAGTCGCAACGCCTGATCTTCACTATTTCTTCTTTGCGTTGTAGCGCTTTTGCGAGATTTTATCGTCTTTTAAGAAAGTCTCTTTTTTTGCAAGAAACTTTTTTTATAAGGCCGATAGTTTTTCGTCTGTAAAAAATGTGAGACTATCTATTTTCAAATCGGCTACACTCCATTGTGAGCCCTCATACACACTTTGGTGAGGAATTACCACACATTTCATTTTGGCTGCTTTGGCTGCAATCATACCATTAAAAGAATCTTCAAATACAATACATTGATTCGAAGCAGAACCTAATTGCCCGGCACAATTGATAAAAACCTGGGGATGGGGTTTGCCAAAAGCCAATGATTCTGCGGAGGTAATTGCATCAAAGTTGTTTCGAATGGAAAGTTTATCGACAATCATTTCGATTATTCGAACTGGTGAGGAAGAAGCCAACCCAATCTTGAAGTTTTTCTTCTGAAAGAATTCTAAAATGTATTCGACTCCGGGCATTGCAATTCCATACTTATTTATTTTTTGTAAAGCCATGTCTTCGATAGTAGTAATGGCGGCGGCGGCTCGCAATTTATCAACCTGGAAATAACTAAACCAATAATCAATCCATTCAGGCGTTCGTAAACCAGTACTTGAATGGTATTGTTCATCAGTTAATTGAATATCATATTGAGATAGTGCTTCCTGCCCGGCTTCCTGCCATAAAGGTTCAGAATCAATAAGCAGGCCGTCCATATCAAAAATAACTGTGTTTAGTTGCATCCTTCAAAGATAGGAGGGTAATGATTGTTTTAACAATTCATGTACTGTTTCAAGCTGAATTGCTTTATACAGGGGCTCAACATTTGCCTTGATTTAATTGGCAAATGCCTATTTTCGTATCCAACGTTTGTAAACCAACCTAAACATGAGTGTTGTAACTGACCGGTTGAAGAATATTAATATTGTTCGAAAAGTGGTTTATGCTTTTGTCGGTATTTTTTCTTATCCCGGTTTAATGCTGTTCAATAAACTTTCAATCTCTGGTACCGAGCATTTAAAAAATCTTCCCAAGAACAATGTTTTATTTGTAAGCAATCATCAAACTTATTTTGCAGACGTAATTACATTTCTTCATATTTTTTGCGCTGTAAAATGGGGTAAGATGAATCGGTTGGGAATTCCCTATTACCTGCTTAATCCATTTACAAAAGTTAATTATGTGGCAGCCGAAGAAACCATGAAGGGAAGTTTTATCAGCCGGCTTTTTTCCTTAGCCGGAGCCCTAACCGTAAAAAGAACCTGGAGAGCGGAAGGAGAAGAAGTACGAAGAAATCTTGATCCTTCAGATACCAGAAAAATTCAACGGGCACTGCAAAATAATTGGGTGATCACTTTTCCGCAAGGAACAACCAAACCTTTCGCCCCCGGCAGAAAAGGAACTGCGTTTATTATTAAAGAAAACAGGCCGGTCGTAATACCTGTTGTAATAAAAGGATTTTGGCGGGCATTTAATAAAAAAGGATTGAAGTTTAAAAAGAAAGGTTCTTTTTTATCAGTTACGTTTAAAGAGCCCTTACAAATAGACTATGAATCTTCTTCAGAAACCATCCTGGATAAAATTATGGATGCGATTGAACAAAGTAAAAAACATATGCTTAAAGGCCCCCATCATTGGTTGAAAATTGATAAATGATATGAAATCAGTTTTCTGTTTCCCAAAATTATTGTTTCTGGTTACTATTTTTTCTGTATCTCACGGAATACTACATGCGCAGTATATAATTTCAGGCAAAGTAGTTGTTGAAGAAACTGGTAAACCGTTGGCTGGAGCCAGCATATATATCAATGGTTCTACTATTGGTACCAGTGCGAATGAAGCCGGGGAATTTGTTTTTCCTTCATTGGGTAATGGATTTTATGAGATCGTTGCATCCTATGTAGGCTATGAACTCATCGTTTACCGCGCATCTATTCAATTTCAAAACCTACAGGTTACTTTTAAATTGCGAAAGAAACCGACTGAGCTACGCAATATTGTGGTACTTACTAAAGATGGACGTGCCAAGTGGCTAAAAATTTTTAAAGAAAATTTTTTAGGAATTACACAAGCTTCTCTGCGATGCAGTATTAAGAATGAAGACGAGATATTATTTGCAGATGGCACCAGTAAGCGGGCTATTTATGCATTCAGCGCTTTGCCGCTGGAAATAATAAATAAAGAATTGGGGTATCGTATTTTTTTTCAATTAGAAGATTTTTATTTTAATGCTGCTGAAGGACGCACCTATTTTTATGGATACTCACGTTTTGAAGAATTATCTACCGATAAATCTATCCCAGTTCGGTATCTGCGTAACCGCCAGCGCTATTATCTCGGCAGTACAATGCATTTTTTTCATTCCCTCATTGATAATAAAATAAGCGAAGAAGGTTTTTTATTGCTACATATAAGATCAATGAAAACAATAGATAGTATCGGGAAGCGTAATAGAATTAAAAAAGGGATGGGTGATAGTACAATAAAAATAAGCACCGCTCCAAAAATGGATATTGGATCATCAATTACGAGGGCTGAATTTTTCAAAAAAGATACGACCGATCAAAAAGAGGTTTACATACTTAACTGGACTGATAGACTTCGGGTAAAATATGGCAGAGATCCATATGGCAAAAAATTTTTAATGCAAAAAGCTTTTTTGCAAGGCAATCTGCCGCTTGGTGTTTTTTCCGATGTTGAAATGCTGGAACCACCTGTATATATGGACCCCAATGGTTCATTATACAATCCAATGGCTATACAAATGAGTGGTTATTGGTCGTTTGAGAAAATGGCAAATATGTTGCCGATTGACTTTAGGCCTACACGTTAGTCTTTTATAAAAAGAGCTTTTAATTCGGAAGCATCATTAGGGTTCATTTTTCCGCCTAATATTAATCGCAATTGTCTTCTTCTCAATGCTCCTTCAAATAATTTTTGTTCTCCCTCTGTCTCTGGAACTAATTGATTTACGGATCTGGATTTACCATTCGGGTCCAATGCTACAAACGTATAATAGGCTTCATTACTTTTATATTTGTATTGTTGAATAGCATCTTCGCCCCAAACGCTCAGGTGAACTTCCATCGATGAATTAAAGGCACGCGATACTTTGGCTTCAATATGTACAACGTTTCCTAATTTGATGGGGTTTTCAAAGGAAATATTATCAACAGAAGCAGTAACTACCGGCGCACCGCAATGTTTCATGGCAGCCAATGCCGCTGCAATATCCATCCAGTACATTAATCGGCCGCCCATCAGGTTACCAAACGTATTGGTATCATTGGGCAATACTAATTCAGTCATCGTTACACTGGATTCTTTGGCAGTCTTAACTTTTGTATTCATCAAGCAAATTTATACAAAGATATGGGGTAACAAAGGCATAGGTAAAGCTAAATATACCGATTATCAATAAGTCAGTTTAGTATAGCATATCTAATAAGCTCTCCCAATTGAAGTTTGCTTTAATAATAGTTGTTGGAATATTCATGCAAATAGCAGAATTTTATTTTTCAATTTTTAATATGAAAAAATTATATTTCTTATTGTTCGTAACCTTGTTTGCCTGTGTTAACCTTATTGCTCAATCTCCGCCACCTGCAGCAAGTACGCTTATAGAGGCTGCTGTATCGAAAGCCTCTGCCGAAAATAAAAATATAGTATTGATGTTTCATGCGTCCTGGTGTGGATGGTGTAAAAAAATGGATGCTTCTTTAAATGATCCATCCTGTAAATCTTTGTTTGATAAGTATTATGTAATTGAGCATTTAACCGTATTGGAATCAAAAGAAAAAGTTGAATTAGAAAATCCTGGTGGAATGGATTATCTCAAAAAATTTAGTGGTGAGAAAGAAGGACTTCCCTATTGGGTAATTCTTGATAAAAAAGGGGAATTTCTTTTTGATTCTCGTATGCGTGATGATGCTGGAAAGCTGGGTAATACCGGATGCCCGGCCAGTGAAAAAGAAGTGAATTTTTTTGTGGACCTTCTTAAAAAAACTTCCGGTTTAACGAAAGAACAGCTTGAAATTATTGCCAAACGATTTCGCACCAATGAGGCGCATTAATTGTATCAATGAATGGTGTTGCCCATAGTTAACCTTAATAATTTTTCTAATTCTTATCGATTAAGTATTTTAAATGGTTATTTGTTCCATGTTTTTTAGAAAAGCAGGATCAATATCTGCATCAATCCCCGCTCCCAATGGCAATTCTAAAAAATAATTAGTGTATTTAGCACCACCCATTACAGGATCTTCTTTATGGCCCAGTAAGCAAGTATCTAAATCGTAAAAATGTATATTGGGATGGCTCATTGCTAAGTGAACCTTTGCCGTTAATGCCAAACGGCTTTCCACCATTCCACCCAACATACAGGGGATATTTCTTTTTTCCGCTTCATTGGCAATTTTTATTGCTTCTAAAATCCCACCCGATTTAGCCAATTTGATATTAATGTAGTCGCAGGCACCGGCCTCAATTAACCGAATAGCATCCTTATGATCAAACACACTTTCATCGGCCATAATTTTTATCGGAGATATTTTTCGCAGTTCGGGTAATAAATGATCGTTCCACCTTCTCATAGGTTGTTCGCAGAATTGAATAGTAAAGGGTGCAATATGTTCGAGCGCATAAATTGATTCTTCGTAGGTCCAGCCCTGGTTAGCGTCTATCCGTAACAGAATGTCCGGGCCAACTGCTTCCCGAATCAAGCGAATCCGCTCTACATCTTCTTTGTGTTTTTTACCAAGTTTTACTTTTATAATCTTTACTCCATTCTTTACAAATTCGATAGCAGTGGCAGCCATTTTTTGAGGCGAATCAATACCAATCGTAAGATCCGTTTGTACGGTTTTTATAGTGCCCCCAAGAAATTTATAGAGAGGAATACCCTTGGTTTTAGCAGCGAGGTCGTGAAGGGCAATATCAAAAGCACTTTTTACTGTTGAGTTAAAGGCAATGTATTGATGAAAGTCGTTCATTCGATCCTCAATTGCCAATGGATCTTTACCCTTGAGAATTCGTGCCAGGTCCTGCGCCACTTCAAAACAGGTATTCTGTGTTTCACCTACCAGCATTGGAAAAGCAGAACATTCACCCATTCCCGTTATACCCTCATCTGTATAAATACGTATGAAAATATTTTGTGTATAGTAGGAAGTTTCTGTTGCAATCACAAAAGGCTCCATAGGAATTGTAAGCTTGAAAATTTCTGTTTGGATGACTTTCATACACTTGTTAATATTATGTCGAAAGATAATGATTTATTTACTTTTTGTAAGCAACGAATAGATTAGGGTCCCTGTATTTTTGTGATCTTGTTATTTCGTATCCTTGTGTTCTTGTGGTTATCTTTTGCCACGAAACCGCGTAGAAGATTTATTGTGATCTTGTCGTTATCCATTAGCGCAAGCACAAAGAAAATTATTGTCATCTTGTGATCTTGTGTGCTTGTGGTTATCTATTACCACGAAACCGCGTAGAAAATTTCTTGTGACCTTGTGAGCTTGTGGTTATCTATTACCAATAACTAATAAAAAAGTTCAATGATGCAGTACATATTCTTCCAACCTCCGCTATTCCACTAATTTTACCATCTATCAATTTTTTTAATGATTTTAAAGCGTTTTTTGTTTAGGAAAACACCATTTGCTTTCAACCAGTTTCTCTTATTTTTGCGATTCATTTAATGTTTATTATGAATCACCCGTCCGATCCATTGTCTTTTGATAACACAGAAATTGCCTTTGCTTATAAAACCAACAAAGAATTAAAATTTGCTCATTTTCTTTTTTCAAGTATGGGCATTAATTGGCTGGTAAAATGGGGCACCCGCATTACACCCTGGGCCATTAAAGTTGGTTTGCCGATCAATGGAATTATCCGCAAAACTATTTTTAACCAGTTTGTAGGTGGAGAAACATTACAGCAAACAGCGGTTGTTGCAACGAAGTTGGGAGAATTTAAAGTGCAGGTAATTCTTGATTATGGAGTGGAAGGCGGTGACGATGGAGATGCTGGTTATGATCATGCATGTGATGAATTTATCCGCGTAATCGAATATGCCGCTACCCAGCCAAATATTCCCTTTATTAGTATTAAAGTAACCGGACTCTCGCGATTTGGATTATTGGAAAAATTAGATCGATCGGTAGAAATAAGTGCAGGCAGTTTAATGAAACGGTATGTAGCAGCGCTTGAATCGCTTACTGTTGAGGAAAATATTGAATGGCAAAAGGTAAATAACAGGCTTAACCGTATTTGCCAGGCCGCTTTGAAAAATAATATTGGTGTTTTAGTAGATGCAGAAGAAACCTGGATTCAGGACCCGGTAGATGTGATTACTACCCTAATGATGGAGCAATACAACAAAGAGAAAGTTGTGGTATTTAATACATTTCAAATGTATCGATACGATCGCTTTCAATTTTTAAAAGATTCATATGAAGCTGCGGAGCAACGTAATTTTATTCTGGGTGTAAAGCTCGTTCGGGGCGCTTATATGGAAAAAGAAAGAGCCCGTGCAGCAGAATTAAATTATTCTTCACCAATACAACGAAACAAGGAAAGTACGGATCTTGATTACAATCTTTCAATGGAGTATTGTTTAAATCATCTATCAAAAATATCTTTAATAATTGCTTCTCATAACGAAAGTAGCAATCTTCATTTTACACGTTTGATGGATGGAAAGGGTATAACGCGCAACCATCCCCATATACATTTTTCTCAGCTTTATGGAATGAGTGACAATATTACGTTTAACCTGGCAAAAGCGGGTTTTTCGGTTAGTAAGTATCTTCCGTTTGGACCGATAAAAGATGTAATCCCCTACCTTATGCGCAGGGCGCAGGAAAATAGCAGTGTTTCCGGGCAATCGGGCCGCGAACTTGGTCTTATTAAAAAAGAAATGAACAGAAGGAAAATCTGATCTTAGTTTTCTAATTCATTCAAATTATTAACAGTAAATTTAGTAGTACATTACTAATGTAATTTGCTGTATGAGAAAGAATATTCAACCTGTCATTCTATTTTTTTGTTTGCTCATATCAATCTTCTTTCTTTCCTTTCAGCCGCTTAAAAAAGCACTATCGCCGGAGGGCGGATCCTGGCATTGGCAGGGAGAATCACAGGAAGCAATTATTTCCTTTGTGGATGGCTATTGCGCATTTACATCGTATGATCAGCAACATAAGAAATTTGATTATACCTGGGGAGGGCCTTATAAATTAGAAGGTACAAGTATCATCATCGAATTACAATTCCATTCCAGAACAAAAGAATTAGCAGGCACCGTTTTCTCCTTCTCTGTTCAATTTAAGAATGAACAATTGATTGCCTCCTTTAGGGGTGGTGATGCTGCTAACGTTTGGATACAAAAAGACAAAGGCAAGGCGCCGCTTGCAGATATATGGAGAATTGCCGGACGCAAACAAGGAGACCAGCTAACAGAGATGCAACTTGGTTCAAGAAGAACCTTAAAAATTTTATCTGCCTCGCGTTTTCAATGGGCCGCTATAAATATTGAAACCAAAGAGTTTTTTGGTACCGGAGGTGGTAGTTACCGTTTCGAAAATGGAAAATATATTGAATCTATTGAATTTTTTAGCAGAGATAGTTCCAGGGTAGGTGCTTCGTTAAGTTTCGATGGAAAGATTGAAAACAACGAATGGCATCATAGTGGATTGAGTTCAAAAGGGGAACCGATTTATGAAATTTGGAAACGAATCAATTAATCATCCAATTAAAATCAAAATAATTCAAATGAATAAACTTTTTGCAATCTTAATAACCCTTTTTATGGCAGCTTGTAGTAATAATCCAAATGAATCAGTTATTAAATACAAGACAATTGGTACCATTGAACGAATGGATGGATCGCTTGATGCAATTCTTAATGACGGAGTTTCCATCGAAATTATTTCGGAAGGTCATGATTGGACCGAAGGACCCGTATGGATTGAAAGTGAAAAAATGCTATTGTATTCAGATATTCCTCCAAATAAAATTTTTAAATGGACAGAAGCGAAAGGCAAGGAATTGTATTTAACTCCTTCCGGTTATACGGGAACGGTAGCGCGTGGTGGTGAACCAGGGTCCAACGGATTAGTTTTAAACAAAGAAGGAAAATTGGTATTGTGCCAGCACGGCGATCGGCGTATGGCTTTAATGGATGCCGAATTAAAAGCACCGGCTGCTAAATTTATTTCATTGGCCGATAATTACCAGGGTAAGAAATTAAATAGCCCCAATGATGCTGTATTTCGCAGTAATGGAGATCTGTTTTTTACCGACCCTCCCTACGGATTGGCCAGTGATTCAGTCAAAGAAATCCCTTTTCAGGGCGTATATAAAGTTACTAACGGTCAGGTAACGCTGCTAACAGATTCGGTTACCCGACCAAACGGGATTGCTTTTACCAATAATGAAAAATCTTTGCTTATTGCTAATTCAGATCCAGAAAAAGCGTTTTGGTATTTGTTTGATATCGGACCCAATGATGTATTATCCAATGGCCGTATTATGCATGATGCAACAGCCTTGAGTAAATCAGGAGAGAAAGGTTTGCCCGATGGTTTGAAAGTTGATAAAATGGGGAATATTTTTGCCAGCGGCCCCGGGGGTGTTTTTATTTTTAATGCTGCCGGTAAACAAATTGGAAAACTTAAGATACCAGAAGCCTGTAGTAATATTGCACTCGCCGATGACGATAAAACGCTATTTATTACCGCGGATATGTATGTACTACGGGTGAAAATGCGGAAATAATCTAGTTGAATTAATAACTGATTTTTTATAGCCAACTTAGAAATATTCATTCTCAAAACTAAAAACAACTCTTTATGACTGAAAAAAGACGAAGAATTCTACTTGGTGTTATGCTGCTGCTGTCTATTGTAAATTTCAATAGATTATCGGGAAATGAATCCATCCGGGCGATTCAATTTTTGTCGATATTTATTATGGGTGCATTGGCTGGACTTTTACTTAACGAATTTATTATGCTGTTTAAAGCAAAAAGGAGTTGATATTTTTTTCTTCTTATGTGATGATAGTTGAGCTGATGGACTGCTAGCTCAGTTGGTTCAGAGCACTGCTTTGACAGAGCAGGGGTCATTGGTTCGAGTCCAATGCAGTCCACTTCTTATAGTTTATCCATTCAACGTTTGTTGAACATTTTTTACTCTTCATAGTTGGCAACACAATTTGTAATTATTAATTAAGTATTAATTATTCTTTTATGATCACCCGACGAGCATTAATTAAGCAAACTGCGTGGTTACCAGCGTTCGTTGCAGGGCTTAGTAGTTTTGATCTTTCTGAAGAGAAAAAGAAAAGAAGATTTCATATTGGTGCCTGCGATTGGAGTCTTGGAAAACGGTGCGATACTTCTGCTTTTGATATTGCAAAAAACATCGGCCTCGAGGGAATAATGGTTGATTTAGGCACCGAGGTAAATGGTTTACCTCTTCGAAAAAGAGAAACTCTGGAGTTATTTAAACTGGCCTCTAAAACAAGCGGTGTAAAAATTTCGAGTATTGCTATTGGTGAACTAAATAATATCCCTTATAAATCTGCACCACAAACTGAGCAATGGGTTTGGGATAGTGTAGACGTTGCA
>JANNEK010000460.1:0-2715 GCA_031378605.1 Chitinophagaceae bacterium
CTTTTCTCCTAATATTTTTTTTCTAATTGATATTATTTCTTTGAATAAAATTAATGCGGTATCATAATTAGCTTTTCCGGTGTATGCATTTGCAAGATTATTTAAAGATTCGGCATATTCTGGACTATCACCCCCTAAAACTTTTTTACGAATAGGAGTGGCTTGCAAGTGTAACAAAATAGCAGTATCGTATTTACCCAAAAGTTCGTTAAGGGATGCAAGATTGTTTAATGATTCGGCAAAATCACTCGTCTCGTAACCAATGATTAATATTCTTTTGTTGAATTCAACAACTTTTTCGGCATAGAAAATACTTTTCTTATAATCACCTTTACCATAATAATACATCATTGAATCCTCTAATTGCTTCTTTTCCTGCGCCACACCACCACCACAATAAAATAAAATCATTATCAGTAAAAATAATTTCTTCGGCATAAAATTATAAATATTAAATAGTGAGTATAAATATATTACTGCTCCAATGCTTTCAATAAACTTTTAGCCTCGTTTTTGTACCTATGGTAGGTACTTTTATCAGTTATTTTTTTAAGCAGTTTAATGGCTTCGGTAGCATTGTTGTTTTTTAAATAGGCCAATGCCAAATACCATTGGGCTTTTAATTGCAAGTTTTTATCGGTGCTATTATTTTGTACCCATTGTAAATTTAATATGGCCTCTTTAGTATTATTGGTTTTTAAAAATGCAATGCCTTTATAGTAATGCCCAAGCTCTAAAATAGGCTGCTTACTTTCTGTGCCACGTATTTCAGGTATATCAGCAAGATTTAATTTTTGTATTGCAGCATAATCCCCGCTTTGGTAATTGGTTAATGCTTCTGCCAAATACATAGGGTAATTTTCTGGTACTGCATCTGTGGTAAAGTATTGCTGGTATAGTTTTATAAACGTTAAGGTTTTAATACTGTCGTTAGGCTGTGTAATGGTTATTGCAGTAGTATCATTTTTCTTTACACTATTTGTATCATTACTTTGTACTATATCTTTATCAATATCTTTTTCAGGCTTTAAAAATATAACTGATAGTACAATTACTAATATTGCTGCAGCCGCTGCTATTGCAAACCACCTTTTTCTGTTAACATTTATGATTGCTGTTGCATTTTTTGCTGTTGTACTATTACTATCAATTATTTTAGTTTTATTAAATGCTAAACTATCCCTTACATGCTGTTCAAAATTTAATTGTTCCCGCATAGCCGGGTTATCATCCAGTTCTTTTTCAAACACAGTCATTTCACCCAATGTCATATCGCCATCTAAAAACCGTATAATGAGTTTATATTGTTCAGTAGTAATATTCATGATGTTCTATTGCTGTTGCGGGTTAATTTTCTAAGACGGTTCATACACCGGTAAATACGATTGGTTGCTGATGCTGTATTAATATCCAAAATACTGGCTATCTCATCACAGTTTTTTTCTTCAATATGCCTCCATATTATTATTTTTCTATCTTCCTCCTCCATTTTTGCCATTGCCTGTTCTAAGATAAGGTGCAATTTTTCCCTTACCATATATTCTTCATTTATCTTATCTTCTTTAACATTAAGCGCATACTTTTCTTTTTTTTCTGATATCCGCTTTTCGGTTTGCAAATACTTACGTAGCTGGTTGCGATAAATGCCGAATAAAATTGTTCTGATAGTTGCTTTGTCTTGATATATTTCACCAGCGGCAGCTTTTTTTGAAAAGCTTAAAATCCCATCGGTAAATGCAGTGTTCGCAGTAAATTCAATAAAATCTATTGGGTAGCCTTTGTACATTATTGATGCCCACTTAATAAATTCGTGTTGGTAGCAATCATAAAAGCAAGAAATGATTTTTTCAGACTGTAAATGCTGATTATTTTTGAATGGCTGGACGATGGATTCCACAGAAGTACTTAAAGCCAGTTTACAGTCCATAGAAGTACACATCAATCTTATTATTGTGCAATTGATAGAAGTGGTTAATGGTATAATAAAATTAGTGAACAATAAACCCGTCTTTTTATCATAGTTATTTTATTATACCGTAAATTTAGAGAAATGGAACTACTTAGCTGATAGTTTTTATGAAAGGGCAGATAGGTGCCCTGGTTTCAAAAAATCACCAATGTTGAAAGTTCAGTAATGCCGGGCACTATTTGATTTTTACCAAATAATAATTTTTCTTTCCCTTTTGAACAAGTAAATATTTATCATGCAATAACAGAGAAGGATTTAGTTTCATTTCAATGCTATCTATTTTCCTTCTGTTAATACTAACCCCGCCACCCTGTACTGTTTTTCTTGCTTCTCCTTTACTTGGAAAAATGCCTGTCTCTGCCAGGAAAGTAATAATATCAATTCCGTCATTAATTTTTTGATTGGAAAAATCAATTTGTACAATTCCTTCCATAGATTGAAGGTCTTCAATCGAAAGGCTTTCGGCAGTGGCTGTTTGATCAGCGAATAATTTTTCAGTAGTTGTAATCGCCTCATTCAACCCTGCTTCTCCATGTACAAACAGTGTTACTTCTTCGGCTAATCTTTTCTGTAATATTCTTTTGCCGGCATCTTTTTTATGTTCCCCGATAATGGAATTTATTTCTTTCTCGTTAAGAAAAGTAAATAGCTTAATCCATTTTTCACCATCTTCATCCGAAGAGTTTAACCAAAATTGATAAAATTCAAAAGGAGATGTTTTGCTTTTATCTAACCAGATATTTCCT
>JANNEK010000339.1:0-2427 GCA_031378605.1 Chitinophagaceae bacterium
ATGATGCAATAGAAGATTTATTGGATAAAAAAGTAGAAGAGAAAAATTGGAGTGACAGAGAACCGATTGGGTTTAAAACTAAAAGATGACGGTAATTGAGCTACTAAATCATGAAATTTTTTCATTGCCAAAGAAATTTGACAAGGGTACGACATTCGTAAGTTATCTTGAAAAATTCTATAAAAAATATCTGGAAACTGTAAGCTTAATTCAAACTGGAAGTTTAGCTGATCGGGTTAAACCCGAAATTGGTAGATTAAGTACTCATTGTGACAAACTTATTAAATCATTAAATGAACATAATAGCGGTAATACTCAAAAATCTTTCTCTTTGTTTGAAGAAGCAATTCAGCTAATTGAACCAACTCTATTTCCTGAAAAAAAAGGAGGAGTTACCAGAGTAATTGGCTTAGAAGATCCATTTTATAGAGCCAGAGTTAGTAAAACCAATATTACTAGAAGAAGCGAAATGTTCCATAGGGATTTTAGTGAACGGGAATATGCCAGCTCTGAAAGGTTTAGCATTCCCGGATTACCATGTCTTTATCTTTCTAATTCCATTTATGTTTGCTGGGAAGAAATGAATAGACCTAAAATAGGTGACTTTTTTGTTTCTAGATTCCAGAAAGAAAATCATGATTTAAAAATATTAGATATTTCTAATAATCCAAACAACTTGAAATTTAGTATTGTACATGGGCCTGTAGATAATATAATTCAGGAATTCAATAATTTACGTTTATTAAATTTAATAATCAAATGGCCGTTGATAGCATCTTGCTCTGTTTCAGTTTTAAAAGAAGATGCCCCTTTTAAACCTGAATATATCTTCCCTCAATTCCTTTTGCAATGGTCAATACAGAAAAGAGATATAGATGGTATAAAATATTTTTCGGTAAAGTCAAACCCATATAATTCAGACGATTACTCGCATTTTATAAATTACGTTTTCCCTCCGAAATCAATACAGGAAACCGGTTATTCAGAGCATTTGAAAAATTCTTTTAAACTTACAGAACCAATTTCTTGGGAGCAATTAATGCTTTCTGATCCTGGATTGCATTATTTGCATAAAGACGAACCTCCTTATAAAGTAATGACTGATAATTTTCAATTGGAAATTATAAAAGGATATAAAATAGCATATGTTCATACGGCTTTTGGGAGAATTGAACAGCTACTTCATAAAACAGAAATTGATTGGATTGAAAATTAAGTTTAATAGCTAACAGAACCCCGAAATGTGCGACGCAACAGACGATGATAGTAGCACTTTAGCTGGGCTAATAAAAAATAGAATAATATGAGTACAAAAACAATCTCGGAAGCACAGGAAATCATCCAGGACAATCTTGACTACACCCTCTTCTCCTGGTCCAAACAAAAAGGCATCGCCCCTATCGCCGTAAAACATGCCGAAGGTGTGTACCTCTACGATTACGATGGCAAACACTATATTGATTTTTCATCGGGATTGATGAATGTAAATATTGGTCATGGCAACCAACGAATAACAGATGCAGTGGTAAAACAAATGCAAGAAGTAAGTTATGTAACGCCGAGCTGTGTAACAAAAGTACGGGGTGAGCTGGGAAAGAAGCTTGCAGAAATTTGTCCCGGTGATTTAAATAAAGCATTCTTTACGTTGTGCGGTGCCACGTCAATAGAAAATGGAATTAAGCTGGCGAGATTATATACTGGTCGTCATAAAATACTGACCCGTTATCAATCGTATCACGGTGCATCGTATGGAGCAATGTCAGCAAGCGGCGACCCGAGAAAAACACCAATGGATGCGCAGCAGTCGCCCAACTTTGTGCATTTCGATTTGCCTTATTTATATCGCTGGGAATATGGTGAAGAAAATCTGTTGAAAGAATCGGTGGCTTCATTAGAAAGAGTAATTGCTTACGAAGGTGCTGGAAATATTGCTGCCATATTATTGGAAGGCGAATCAGGTTCGTCCGGCTGTTTGCAATATCCCGTTGGTTATTTAAAAGCTGTTAGAGAAATATGTAACAAACACAACATCTTATTAATTATGGATGAAGTGATGAGTGGGTTTGGAAGAACAGGTAAATGGTTTGGTTTTCAAAATCATGGTATCGTTCCTGATATGATTGCCATGGCAAAGGGATTGACCTGTGGCTATTTACCATTTGGTTGCTTGATGGTATCAGATAAAATCGCTTCCAAGTATGATGATGCCATGTTACCATTGGGTCTCACCTACTCTGCCCATCCCGTAAGTTGTGCAGCAGCATTAGAAACAATAAAAATTTATGAAGATGATGGATTGATTGAAAATTGCGTTGCTATGGGACAATATGTAAATGAACAGGTAGAATTATTAAAACAAAAACATCCGAGCATTGGTGATTTTAGAAACACTGGTTTGCTAGGTTGCATTGAATTGGTAAAAAATAG
>JANNEK010000340.1:0-6330 GCA_031378605.1 Chitinophagaceae bacterium
ACCTGACCCCATTCATCAAAAGCAATGCCCCATGGATTTGGAATGGATAGTTGAGCAATGCGGTCCAATTTCCGTCGGTTGACATCGTACCGAAAAAAACCACCATTGGTTCCCCGAACGGGTCCATAGGAAGTTTCAATATCATTTACAAGAAAAACTCCCTCACCCATATAGATTGCTCCGGATGGATCGGTGGTATAGGCATGATGCGCATGATGGGTATCGTGATCATCAAATCCGCTTAAAAGAATTTCTTTGGTGTCGGCCCTGTCATCTCCATTAGTATCTTTCAGCAGCACAAAATTGGTGCCTTGTGAAAGATAAACGCCTTCCGGTGCAAGCTCAAAACCAAGTGGAAGTTCAAGGCTATCAGCAAATGTGGTTTGCTTATCCGCTTTGCCGTCGCTATTGGTATCTTCAAGAATAATTAGTTTATCGTTGGGTTTAGGATCACCTGGTTTCCAATGTGGATAGGTGGGCATAACGGCTACCCACAGCCTCCCTTTATTATCGAAAGAAATCTGAACAGGATTTGCCAAATCCCTGAATTCCATTTCCGAGGCAAAAAGATCAATTTTATAGCCCGGGGCCACTGTAAATTTGTCTAATGCTTCTTGTCCATATAGATACCGCAGATTACCATTGCCATCTTTGGGTGTATAATTTGTTACCACAAGCGGCAATGGGGACGTCAGTTTATCAGCAGAATCAAGGTTCATTTTTTCTCCTTTTGTGGCTTTCCAGATTGCCTCATCTCTCAATAAAGTCATTTCTCGTATCTTAACAAGTTCAGATGGATAATTATCCGGACCGAATGGATCGTAGCGACGGCCAAAAACATGAACGCCATTTGGAATTTTATAGTCATTGTGCCACATCCAATTTTTTTCAATCACGGCAGCATGAACTAATGCGCGATGCGGTTCTGCTTTGGCGATAGTTTTCCCAAAAATTTCATTTGCCAGCAAAGGTGCAAATTTAGCATAGCCAGCATCTGATAGTTGTGAACCATCAATTGTTAAATCAGTGGTGGAATTTTCAAACCATTCTTTTGTCGGCGAATAAACATTTATGCAATGAACCTTATTGTTCCCAGCGACTTCTTTCATAGCATCGGTATAAAGAGAGAGATTTTCATTTTCTATTTTTCCATTTGGAAGATCAAATTTATCAGATAGATCTTCAAAGGCGATAGGGGAAACAATTACTAATTGTGGCGCCGAGATACCATTGTATTTTTGATTTAACGTATGTTTTATGAAAGCATCTAATTCTGCTTTATAGTTTTCGAGCCCGGCTCTGCCTTGAAAAGATTCATCAAATCCAAAGAAGGCAATAATAATATCAGCCTTATGTTTTGAAATCCATTGATCCGGATATTCAAAGAACCCCTCTGTGCCCGGACTTTTTGCCAATTCAGTCTGAAATTTTTCTGCACCTGGAAATGCCCACGGTGTTGGTCGGCCGGAATGGGGCCTGAATCCGGGTGTATTGCCACCATCACACATGTTTCGGATATATAGTAAACTGTCGGGATAACGGAGTTGTAACTCAGTTTCGAAATAACCGAAGTTCATCATTCTTGAGCCAAGATTATTTCCGATTAATATAATATGGGATCCTTTTTTAATTGTAAGTTTTGTAGTACTTGCCTTGAGAAAGAAAAAAGTAATGGTAGATAAAGCGCCTACTCCAATAATGGCAAGTAACAAATTCCTTTTACTATTTACACTTGTTTTCAATTCCTTAGTTTTTTGGTTGAATAACTTATGAATCCTTAATACGTTTTCATTTCTGGTTTAGGGCCAACGTCATTGAACGGGCTCTTAATAATTTAGCATTCTTTAAATTTCTAACTTACTGATATAGTTCTCTTAAAAGTTAACAACACAAAACAAGACTTCGAAAATTATTTGGTGATGAGGGAAATCACACTTGTTAGCTAACAGCTGCACAAAATAACCTTAATTATAAAAATACAGCGCTAATTGATAAAAAAATCATGGAAAGTAATAAAATAAATAAATCAGTCGCCTGGTTGAACTCTATTTTCCCAAGAAGGCCGTTGGCAAGTTCGCAACACCATCGGTTAAGGCAAATTCCAGGTAGCGGTTTTGCAGTTCGTTTTCGATTCTTTCTGACTACTGCGCTTTAATATTATGCTAAACTGTTTTTGTTTCATTTTGGGTAGAAGTATAGTTCAGACTTGCGAGGAGATCAAAACAACTAAATACTCAAAAACTCCTTTTTGTATTGAGTAGGCTTCTTTTGCATAATTTCTTTAAACTGCTTATTGAAATTTGAAAGTGTATTGAATCCACATTCATAACATATTTGAGTAATGGTTTCATTGGTTTCAGTCAACATTTTACACGCATGCTTAATTCTTATTTCTGAGATAAACCTGGAATAAGGTTTATTATTCTTTGTGGTAAAATACCGGCTGAAAGAAGTGGGAGTAATATGAAGTAATTGGGCTACTTCGTTCAATACTATTTTTTTTCTAAAATTTTTAAAAGCATATTCATATACTTTATTCAATCGGTCCGTTTCTAGTTGATCGAATGCTTCATCATAAGCCAGAGACGAAATATATTGATAGTCTTTACTGCCTGCCAGTATTTCAAGTATTTTCAAAAGATGGATAACACCAGAAATTCCACTGAGTTCGGTTAATTCCTCCATTAATCTGATAACCGTAGATCTTTTCCCGCCATAAAACTCCAAGCCTCTTGCAGATTTTTTAAACAATTTTTTTAAGGCAAGCATTTCTTCTTTCTCAACAGTACGGTTCCCTAAAAAATTTTCGTTGAAATAAATTACGATGCCACTTACCTGTGCGGTATTGGTTCGTTGAAAATAAAATTCATCACTGCGCCATACATGGGGCAGGTGAGGACCAGTCATAACCAATTCTCCGCGTCCAAAAGATTTTATGCTATCCCCAATAAATCGGGTACCCGTTCCTTCCAGCACCACAAAAATCTGATATTCAGAATGCGCATGCCACGACGCATCAAAATGTTTCTCTTTCAATCGGCGAATCACAAATAGTTGCGATGGAGGAATACCAGACTTATGCAAAACAGTTTTCAAAATTGCCTAAATTATCGTTTAACTTGTAAAATATGATAAAACAATGATAAAATACAGTCAGACTAAGATAAAATTCTAACAAGATTCCTGAATAAAATAATAGATATTCGTTAATCACACCAACGATTCAACTAATTGCTATGCTTCAGAAAAGATTTATCGCTGTTATTTGTTTTCTTTTTATTTCAATTTGTTTTTTGATGGCGTTTAAAAAGAATCGGGAGGTAAAGCCTGCACGATTGGAAATATTGTTTCTTGGTCATAAAACAAATGCCCACCATAATTCGGAAAAATTAGCAGATATACTTACTAAAGAATATTTTAAGAAAGGAATTAATATTTCATTCACATCAGAGCCTGATGATTTAAATGAAGAAAACCTTGGTAAGTATGATGGCTTAATTGTTTATGCCAATCACGATTCAATAACTTCTTCACAGGAAAAGGCATTACTTAATTTTGTTCGGAGTGGAAAAGGATTTATTCCATTGCATTGTGCTTCTTATTGTTTTAGAAATTCGTCCGAAGTGGTTGAATTGATAGGCGGTCAATTTAAATCTCATAAATATGATTCGTTTCCAGCAGTCATTAAATTGCCTGATCATCCGGTAATGAAAGGTATTTCCGGATTTGTAACCAAGGATGAAACCTATGTTCATAATAAAATAAGTGCCAACATACAAGTACTTACAGAAAGGGTAGAAGATAATCATCACGAGCCCTATACATGGGTCAGGTCTTATGGAGCAGGCAAAGTATTTTATACAGCCTATGGCCACGATGAAAATACTTTTATGAACCAGGGGTTTCTCAATTTAGTATATAACGGTATTCTGTATGCGGTTGGTGAAAAGGCCGCTGCTAATCTTGCTTCTTTTCAATTGGCAGATCCTGCTTATTTTGATGGCCCTGTTCCTAATTATGAAAAACGCGACCCTGCACCAAAAGTACAGGTATCTTTAACGCCTGAACAATCTATGTCATTAATTCAGGTACCGGTTGGATTTGAGTTACAGTTGTTCGCATCTGAGCCCAATGTGGTGAATCCGATTTATATGAATTGGGATGAGCGTGGCAGGTTATGGGTGATTGAAACCGTTGATTATCCCAATGAAATAAAATCAGATGATAAGGGAGATGATCGAATCAAAATTCTGGAAGATACAGATGGGGATGGGAGGGCAGATAAGTTTACCATTTTTGCCGACAAATTAAATATTCCTACAAGTTTTGTTTTTTCCAATGGAGGAATCGTTGTAAGTGCGGCACCTTCATTCTTATTTCTAAAAGATACAGATGGTGACGATAAAGCAGATATAAAAACAAACCTGATTACGGGTTGGGGAAAATCTGACACGCATGCTCAGGCATCTAATCTTCGAACAGGATTAGACAATATGATTTGGGGAGTTGTTGGTTATTCAGGATTCAAAGGAAAAGTAGGAAAAGACTCATTACGTTTTGGAAGTGGTGTTTATAGGTTTACTCCCGATGGAAAAAAAATGGAGTATCTATCCACTACCAGTAATAACACTTGGGGCCTTGGCTTCTCGGAAGAATTTGATGTATTTATATCTACTGCGAATAATACACACAGTGGTTTTTTGGGAATGCCCAAACGATATTTTGAAAAAGCAATGATTAAAGAAACAGGCGTAGAAAAAATTGATGACCATTACGGAATGCATGTAGCTACTAAAAATCTACGTCAGGTAGATGTATTTGGTGGATTCACTGCAGCAGCCGGTCATAGTTTATACACTGCCCGAACTTATCCTAAGGAATACTGGAACCGTGTTGCTTTTGTTACCGAACCAACCGGCCGATTGATTCATAGAATTAATTTGGAACAAAATGGATCGGGCTTTAGGGAACGAGGTGATGGATGGAATATGTTTGTAAGTGCAGATGAATGGGCTGCTCCCATACAAGCAGAAGTTGGTCCGGATGGCGCCCTTTGGATTACCGACTGGTATGATTTTATTATACAGCATAATCCTACTCCAAGTATTGCCTCCTCAGGGTTGAAGGCTGAAAATGGAAATGGAAACGCATATATCAACCCGTTACGGGATCATGAACGTGGAAGAATTTATCGTCTGGCCTACAAAAAAAACGATCAAAAAAATACGGTTCAGTTAAATAAAAATGATTTACCCGGGTTGATAACTGCGCTATCCAATACAAATATGTTTTGGCGAACTACTGCCCAGCGTTTGATGGTGGAGAAAGGAGATAAATCGGTATTCCCTTCTCTTTACAAAATTATTCAAAATGAATCTGCTGATGAAACGGGTATCAATGCACCTGCTATTCATGCATTGTGGACCCTGCACGGACTTAATGCTTTTACAGAAACAAATTCCGAGGCGATAGCAGTCGCTATAAAAGCATTGAACCACCCGGTAGCTGGTGTAAGAAAAACAGCTATTGAAATATTGCCTAAAACAGCTACTACTTTTGCTGCCTTGCAAAAAGCTGGCTTATTCCAGGACCCTGACCTACGGGTTCGGTTAGCTGCAATTTTGGCAACTACAGAAATGAACCCTTCCGCAGCCATTGGAAATTTATTGGTAAGCATGGCCGAAAAAGACGAAAACTTTTCGGATAGATGGATTCGCAGTGCACTAATTATAGGTGGAAAACTAAATGAATTATCTATTCGTGCAAATTTGAAAATGAAAGGGCTTAAAGAAAATCCTTCGTTGACCGAAGCAACCGTTGCCCAGCGGCTTCTATATGGAGGGAAATTAAATAGCACGGTGTTAGCAGGGAAAAAGGGAAGGCTATTGCTAAAAAGCTCTTATCTTTCACCAGACGTTATCAGCAAGGAATTTTTAATTTCAGGCTCTTTAAAAAATAATAATCCATCATCGCCTTCTTCAGGATTGATTCTGGCTCATGGTAATAGATCAAACGGATATGGTGTTTTCCTTTCGAAAAATAAAATCCATTTTGTAATAAACCAGGAAGGGAAACAATTTGAATTAATTAGCAACAACGAACTTCCATCATCCTTTTCTTTCCGGGCCGGATTAAAAAAAGATGGAACGATGTTATTAATAATTGATGACAAAGAATCAATCACACTAAAATCATCCGGACTGTTTAGAAAAGAAATGGAAGTACCCGTTCGAATTGAAGAAGAAACGAAAGTGGGCGATGAAAAGATTGCTGACTATCCGGATGGAAATTTTTTATTAAATAGTGTATTAACCAATTCAAAATTAGAAA
>JANNEK010000114.1:0-6948 GCA_031378605.1 Chitinophagaceae bacterium
CTTTCTTCTGCAAATTTTACAGAAGAAAGTCCATGGCCAAATGATGATGAAGTGTTGAAAGATATAGTTACAGATCCTGATTATCCTTTTATAGTTGATTAAATGTTAGAGAATTAAACAGCTAAAGTGATTTATTATAAATTACTTCAAAAAAATAATTAAAAAATTAATAACAGTTTATAAAATAATATTATGGCAACTGATGAGAAGCAAGCAGAGGTGGTGATCACCAAATCCAGTGAAGAAAGACTGGTTGAAAATACCCGGCATTTCTGGAGTAAGAACAGCAAGTTTATTGTTGGAGGTTTGGCAGGTCTCCTATTACTTATCGGCGGCTATTTAGTTTATAAAAATTATTTTCAAGCACCCGCAGACGCTGAAGCAAATGAGGCGATATGGACAGCTCAATTGAATTATAAAAATGATTCATTTCGCCTTGCTTTAAATGGGGATGGCACCAAAGCAAACCCGGGTTTTTTAAAAGTTATAAATAAACATGGGGGTACCAAAGCAGGTAACCTTGCACGTTTTTATGCAGGTACCTGTTATTTGCAATTGGCCGATTTTAATAACGCCATCAAATACCTGGAGGAGTTTTCTACAGATCAACCGGAAGTTGCACTTCGGGCAACTGGTTCGTTAGGTGATGCGTATGCAGAATTAGGTAAGAACGACAAAGCAGCAGCAGAATATAAAAAAGCATCCACAGTTTTTGAAAAAGATGAGATGAATTCTGCCGAATATGTTTACCGCCTGGCTCAATTGTACGATAAAATGGGAAAGAATACTGAAGCGATTGCGGCATTCAGGATGCTAAAAGAAAAATATCCTCAAACTCCTCATGCAAGAGATGCAGACAAATATTTAGGAAAGCTGGGAGAAGTTAATTAAAGTTTATTTAGGTGTAAATAGAAAAATCTTCTTTTTAAATGGCAGAAGTAAGCAATAGTAACTTATTCAATTACAACACAGGCATTCTAAAAAAGAATGCCTGTGTTGTAATTATAAGAACAGAATGGAATGCTTCCATTGTAGATGAACTGGAAGCAGGTTGTGTTCGCCAGTTAACTGAAAAAGGAATTTCCAGAATTAAAGTAATAAACGTACCTGGAGCTTTTGAAATTCCGTTTGCAATAAAAAATTATTGGTCGCAGGCTGAAAAAAAAGAAAGACCAAATGCATTTATTGCTTTGGGATGTATAATAAGAGGAGATACTCCTCATTTTGATTATATATGTAAGGCAGTAACGGATGGTATTGTTCAGTTAAATTTATTATTACCCGTTCCTTCAATTTTTGGTATCCTTACGGTAAATAATCAGCAACAGGCAGATGAACGTATTGGTGGGAAACATGGACATAAGGGAGAAGAAGCTGCAATAACAGCGTTGAAAATGATTGCCCTTGCCTCAACTTCGAAAAAAAAACCAGGCAAATAAAATTTTTAGTAAGAACATTGCTATAAAACAACTACTGCAATTACAGTAGCATTTAAGTGAGGGATTAAAAACATGAACGCAAAAAAAGTTGCACTATTTATTCCTTGTTTTGTAGATCAACTCTATCCACAAACAGCCTTCAATATGATTAAGGTATTGGAGAAAGCAGGATGTGCCGTTCATTACAACACCAATCAAACCTGTTGCGGGCAACCTGCCTTTAATGCAGGTTTCGTTGATGATTCAAAGGAAGTATGTGGCAAGTTTTTAAAAGATTTTAAAGATGCCGAATATATTGTAGCTCCCAGCGCTTCCTGTGTGGGCTTCGTAAGAAATTATTACCCAAAACTATTTGACAACTCCTCTTACCACAATGAAGTAAAAAGTATTCAGAAAAAAATATTTGAATTCAGTGAATTCTTAGTTCAGGTATTAAAAGTAGAGGATGTGGGAGCCAGTTTTAATAGCAAAGCTACTTATCACGACAGTTGTGCCGGCCTTCGCGAATGTAAAATTAAAAATGAACCCCGCATTTTACTTTCACATGTTAAAGGGCTAGAACTTTCAGAAATGAAAGATGTAGAAACCTGTTGTGGATTCGGGGGAACATTTGCAGTAAAATTTGAAGCAATTTCTATTGGAATGGCAGACCAAAAAGTAATTAATGCACAGGCTACGGGAGCAGAATGTATTATATCAACCGATCATTCCTGTCTTATGCACATCGATGGAGTGATACGACATAAAGGACTTAATCTGCAAACGATGCATTTGGCCGATGTACTCGCCAGTGGTTGGTAATACAACTTCTGATCATAGAATTTCCAACCAACAAACTATTGTAACAAGCGGTTCTCTAACGATTGGTTCAATAAACCAATATTCGATTCAGAATTTTTTTCAAATTTTTAAAGGATGGAAATAAAAAAGGTTGATCTCTACGATTACAAAAAGAAATTTAAATTCTTTTTTTCGATAACAGCTAGTATCGTTGTAGCCAGTTATATTATCGTACTAACCGGAAATAGGATATGGGAAAATTGGGAAGCTACAGATAATTTAAAAAATTTATTATTGTTTCTTTTGATAATGCTGGCAGTTATTTTTAATTATTTGTTACAAAAGCAGAAAAAAAAATTGGTTCTCTTGGAAGATTTTGAAGAGAAGTTATTTTTTTATAAGAAGTTGTATTTATTCAGGCTTTCGTGGTATTTATTTTCAGCATCCAGTTCTGCTTTTTTATATATTCTTACTGGCCGGTCGCTCTTTTTCTTTTTTGCAGTATTCGATCTTGCAATGACCTTTATCATTTATCCAAACAAAAGGATTTTCAATGCAGAACTGGGGGAATATGATATTGATTATATAGGTTAATAAACATTTGGGATTGTTTTAGAGGTTGCAAACTTCTTGGGGTTTCGAACTCCCTTAGGTTGCGAACCGGGGGGAGTTCGCTACCGCTTAAAAGCATTTCCTAAAAATAAGCGATGCATTTCCTATTCTTTCTTGTAAGAGTTTAGTTATAGGGGTTTCGAACTCCCTTAGGTTGCGAACCCGGGGGAGTTCGAAACCGCTTAAAAGCATTTCTTAAAAAATAAGAGATGCATTTCCTATTCTTTCTTGTAAGTGTTTAGTTATAAGGTTTTGAACTCATCAGTTGCAAACACCGGTGATTTCAATACTGAAAAATTTTTATTCTGCTTTTAGAAAAATACTGCCATTTTCATTTTTGCAAAGAAGGGGGTGCCAGGAGTAAAATGAATTTCGGTAACCGGAACCGGTTCATTTCTCAATCTTGATTCAGTTTCAAATTGCGTTTCATTCCATTTTACATTGAAAAGATTTTCAATACCAACTCCAATTTCATATTTTTTTTGAGTATAGCTTAATGAAAAATCAGCAACAGTATATCCCTTGGCAATTACAGATTTATCTTCGTTTGCAGGCCTGTCTTTCATTGAGCGATACCTCAGGCTACCGTTAAATCCATTCATTAATTTCCAACTCATACCGCCTGTACTGGTGAAAGCAGGAGCCAAAGGAATATAATCATTGCCTTTAGTTCGTTCCAGACTTCGAGGCTTGGCGATATTTAGATTTACGTCGGCAAACAACCAATTGGTTATTTGATAACGGCCAGAAATATCCAATCCAACTCTTCGTGTTTTACCACTTGGTTCAACAATTCCTTCGTCACCCACATAGATAAATTCCTCTTTCAGGTACAAATACCAGGCTGCGGCATTAATAAAAAGTTTTGGTGTTGGTTTTAGGATTATCCCCAAATCACTGCCATACGCCGCTGGTAAAATGTCTTTCCCTTTATTGAAAATGACCACCCGTGCATCATTACTATGAAAACCCTTTCCTGCTTTAAGATAAAGTTGTACGCGATCATTAAAGGTGTATTGAATATTAAACTTGGGGCTTACAATAGATTTCTGCTGATTGGGTTGCTGAATGCTCTGTAATTTATCCTTATAACTAAAATGAAAATAATCTACTCTTGCTCCGATATTAAAAAGCCAATCACCCGATTCTATACTTTTATCAACAAATGAAAATGCATTTAATTCCTTTATATCACCTAATTGCGCATAGCTTAATACGGTATTCCGATTAATTGTATGCGACAATTCACTACCCTTAGTACCATCGTAACGAAAACCAGCTCCATATTCAGAGTTTAGGTGCCAACCACTTATCGCTTTTGAAGTGGAAAATTGCGACTGATATCCCAAAATATTTCTTCCTTCCCGCTGGCGGATCTGATCACCATTTACCGGATCATTTAAAAAGAATGTAAAATTGGAGTGCAGATTAAAATTATAACGCGAATAATAAACCTGGTTCTCCCATCCTGAGTTGTTTTTGTAACGCGTAGTAAGCTTAGCACTTATATTGGTTCTACTGGTATAACCCCCTTCCAAACTATCAATATACCCAAAGCGCCCGATACTTTTATTGGCTACTGCCCGTTCAGGAACCTGACCCGATGCATCCCACTCACTGCTAAGTGTAGATGCTATTACCGTTAAAATACTTTTCTTTCCAAAATGTGTTCTGAGTTTTCCAAAAATATTGAACCGATTAAAATGCTGCGGTAGTTCAAAAGCACCATTTGAATATAAGAATTCGCTTGCCACATAAGCACTTGTTCCTTTTTCTTTCTGTTTAGTACCAAGCAAATCAATCATAGCAAGCGTACGAATGGTTTTGAATTGGCCTGCTTCTACTTTAATTGTGCTTTTATCGAGTATGTTTATAGTTGAAAGATTTACATAACCGGCAGTTCCTAAATTACCCCGATTAGCGTAATATGGCCCCTTACCATAGTCTAGTTTTGAAGTCAATTCAGGAATAAGAAAATGTAAGTCAGCATATCCTTGTCCGTGAGCATGACTAACCATGTTAACGGGTAACCCATCTACACTTATGTTGATATCTGTACCATGATCAATATCAAACCCTCTTAAGAAAATTTGTTCTGCTTTTCCGCCTCCCTGATGTTGTCCTATAAATAAACCCGGCACCGAACGAAGTATATCTTGTGCAGATCTTGCCGGTTGCAAGTTTAAATCAATTTTACTGATTGTTTGAAATGACTGATTGGTGGAATGCGGGGTAATTACAATTTCTTTTAAATTAAGTACCCCTCTTTCTAATTCAATTCTTACCAGATCCAACCTTGAATTAAGGTTTATTAGCTTTGTTTCAAAACCAATAAAAGATATTGAGAGTGTAATAATATTTTCAGAAAGATTTTTTGAAGAAACGGTTAAATTAAAATAGCCCTCTTTATCTGTTATAGTAGCTTTGCTACCGTTAAGGTCTTTGATATACGCATATTCAAGCGGCTCGCGGGTCAACCTATCGATTACAATACCCTTAATACTAGCTTGAGTAAAGGCCAAATTATAAGAGGCGATAAACAATAATGAAAAGAGAAGTTTCACTACTATAATTCTTTTAAGATTTCATCAATGTCGTGTTCAACAACAGGTCCTAACTCATATGCACTTGAGGAGGCAAGTTTCAAAAATCTTTTGGCCGACTTATTATCACCATTGGCCTGGTAAATTTTACCCATATAATAAAGTGCATCGGGTTCAAAGCAACTACTCTCAACATAATTATGAATTGTTTTTAATGCTTTTTCCTTTTGTCCATTTTTCAAATAAGCCCAGGCAAGCCAACTGAATGCTTCGCCAGTTGGCCGATGTTGCACTTCTTTTTCAGCAATCATTAATGCAAGAGCGTTATTATTTAATTCATCAGCCTGCAAAGAAAAAAGATACTTATTATACATATCTCCATATTGTTTATCTGAAACTGTTTCAATAAACTGATGAATATGCTTATCCTTTTCAATTGTATTATTTTCAAACGAAGCAATTTCAGCAAGCATAAGATCATAATCAGGAACCGGATGTTGTTGTTTAAGATAATTGATAATTCGTTTGGCTTCCGTTGCATTCTTATCTTTTGAAAAAGCTAACCACGCAATTCCCTTTAGTGCATGAAAGTATTCAGGATCTTTTGCCAACACCTCTAAATAACAATGGTAGGATTCCTTAAATCGGTTAGCATGCCCATACATATCGCCAAGATTTGAGATCGTCCATAAAATAATCGCCTTATTCGATCCAGTTTTTACAGTAGCCAATGCTTTTTCCATTAATAGTATGGCCGCATCTAAATCACCCTCGGCATGATCTTTATATTTTGCTTCGCGTATAAGGTATTCGAACGCATTCTTATCTACTAATGAATTAAGCGCTTTCCGTGCGCGGTATTTATTGCCTAATTCCATCGCAACATCAAATTCCATTAAAACAGTATAATATTTATCATCGCCTAATACCAATGCGGAATCAATATACAAAGAGGCTTGTTTAAATTTATGCTGGGTAATACAATTGGCTGCAAGTGAGCGATAGGTTCCGGAAGAATTTTTTCTATTTAATACGTTTACCAGTTGATAAAGACTATCAGCCTCATGAACTTCATGCACATTACCTGAGTAACTAAACCGCTGCATAAGTAGTGCAGCAATTTTTGTTCTGGAAACAATATCATCAGGTGCACTCTTAAACCTATTTTCCCAAAATAAAATTTCAGAATCAATTTTTTTGAGTTGAATAGATTCATCTCTTTTTTGTAAATATTTTTGGTAATCCGTTGAATGAGTAATTTGCCTATCTGTTGATAACATAGAGCATGAACTACACATCCATAAAACTAAAATAGCTCCCAAAAAATACTTTATCATAAAAATGATTGAACGAGTGTGGTGTATTAAAGAAAATAAAGCGGAGCGTTTCCCCTCCGCTTTACACTCTTTATTAATGCGGAGTAGCTAAATAAGGGAATGATGTTAAAAATGGTTTATCATTTGCGCCAACATTATCACTGGTTAAACCAGGATTTGCGGAATTTGTCGGGCCGCCAAAAATGAGTATCAGCTCCACATCAATTACATCATCATCTAATTTTCTTCCTGTGAGTA
>JANNEK010000150.1:0-1905 GCA_031378605.1 Chitinophagaceae bacterium
AACTCAATAAAAAAAGCCAGGTTATTTGCCGCCATTTAACTGGCGGCATTTTTTTTTGGTTAAGTACAGTGTTACCTTTACGTGCTTCTTTTTACAATACTGATGTTTCCAACTACTATTAAACTTTATAAGGATGCATACTCAGGTCTTTCGCGCGAAACCTGGTGGCTTTCTATAACGATGCTTATTAACAGAAGCGGAACGATGGTGGTTCCATTTCTTACTTTATATCTTACCAGGCCGGCAATGGGTTACAGTATTTCAGAAGCTGGAATTGTATTGGGGTTATTTGGCTTAGGTGCGGTTATCGGTGCTCATATTAGTGGGCGCCTTGTAGATAAAATGGGATTTTATTCAATACAACTTTTTACATTATTTACCGGAGGATTATTGTTTATTGTTTTGGGGCAAATGAAAACCTACTCATCCATTTGCATCGTAACTTTTTTACTGAGTTTTGTTAATGAAGCATTTCGTCCTGCCAATTCAACAGCCATCGCATTTTATAGTAAAGAAGTAAACCGAACGCGATCCTACTCGTTAAACCGATTGGCTATAAATTTAGGATGGGCTGTTGGAAATGCTCTTGGTGGTTTTATAGCCTCGTTCAATTATGAATTATTATTTTGGTTTGATGGAATTACTAATATGGCTGCGGCAGTATTTATGTTTTTTTTACTTTCTCCGGTAAAAAATGGTAAAGTGGAGAAAAAGAAAGATAAAATTGATCCTGCTCATGCTGTTTATAAAGATAAAATTTACTTGTGGTTTGTTTTGTTAGTGATGTTGTTTGCTGCCTGTTTTTTCCAATTATTTACGAACCTGTCTGCATATTACCGCAATGAACTTCATTTCTCAGAACGGTTTATAGGTTTAACAGGCGCTATCAATGGATTGCTGATCGTGTTGATTGAAATGGTAATTGTATTTAGGCTTGAAGGAAAGCGAAACAATATATTTTATATAATGCAGGGAGTTTTCTTGTGTGGCATCTCCTTCCTGATACTGGCATTTTTCCCAACAACTTATTTGATGGCTATAGTAATGGTGCTAATTATGACATTTGGTGAAATGCTTTCTATGCCTTTTATGAACTCATTCTGGATATCGCGGAGTAAATCTCACAATAGAGGATCCTATGCTGCACTGTATACTATTGCGTGGGCATTCGCCCAAACAGTAGGGCCTGTACTTGGTTCTCAGATGGCCGAACACGCCGGCTTTACTGCATTGTGGTTCACTGTTGGTATACTATTATTGATTACAGCATTTGGGTTTGCTCAGTTAAATAAAAAATTGAAAAAGCAAATTGGATGAAATAATAAGAGAATTGAACTAAAAGTGTATTCCTTTTTTAGTTGATTCGTTAAAGCTTATAGGTATTAGCTTATTTTTGAATGAATGTTTTCGGAAAAACATATTATGTTCAGGAACCGGCTCACCAAAGTGTACCGGCATTTACATAAACAGGCAAAACGTCAAACCATCAGTTGTTATCGTTTGTATGACCGTGATTTACCAGAATTTCCGTTAACCATTGAGTTGTATGAAAATAATATTTATGTGGCTGAATACCGCAGCAAGCATGCATTAACGGATGAAGAATACGAGCAATGGTTTCAGCAATGCATGCCTGTAATCAGTGAAGTATTGGAACAACCAACTGGAAATATTTTTATAAAAGAGCGCAAGCGAAAATCGGGAAGGTTCGATCAGTATAATCGTGTGGCTTCTGAAGAAGAATTTTTTATTGTGAAAGAAGGAGGATTGTTGTTTAAAGTAAACCTCTCTGATTATCTGGATACCGGTTTATTTCTGGATCATCGAATAACCCGGCAAATGGTAAAGGAACAAGCGGCGGGCAAAAGAATATTAAATCTTTTTTGTTATACGGGATCCTTTTCT
>JANNEK010000345.1:0-22153 GCA_031378605.1 Chitinophagaceae bacterium
CGTATCAAACTGGTTATTATCCACCAACTGCATGAGGTGTGGAAATTCCATTGTAATAACTCCGTGGTCCTTCAAAATAATTTTCATACCCAATACAAAATCTACGATATCGGGCACATGCGCCAGTACGTTATTACCTAATAGTAAGTCGGCTTTTACTTCCCAGGTATTTGCAAACCGATCGGCCAACTCGGCTCCAAAAAACTCGATTACCGTTTTTATTCCTTTTGCCATTGCTACTTCAGCCGTATTAGCGGTTGGCTCAATACCCATTACAGGAATATTCTTTTCTTTGAAATATTGCAACAGGTATCCATCATTGGAAGCCAATTCAATGACCAACGAATTTTCATTGTACTGAAATCGTTGAGTCATTAAGTGGGTATACTTTTTTGCATGCGCCAGCCAACTTGTACTATAAGAAGAAAAATATGCGTAATTGCTATCAAAAATTGCATTTGATTTTTTGTACTCGTCTACCTGAACCAAAAAACACTGATGACAGGTATATACTTTTAGTGGGTAGAATATTTCTGGTTCATTCAACTGTTCTTCTGTTAAAAATGAATTAGAAGCTGGTGAATTTACCAGATCAATAAATATATGTTTTAAATCTGTTTTACAAAATCTGCATTGCATAAAGGCTAATTCTTATTTTGAGGTGCTAAAGTGTACTTTGTGATATCGTTCTTGGCTTTATAGCAGTTGGGGAAATAGAATTCGTCCAGCCGGTACAAATGCCGATTAAAGATACTAAACTCAAGTTAGAATAAATTGTTGAATAATAAACGTCCAGCCCAGGCTAACTTTGAATAAAGTTATAGAGTTAAAATTGTGTTTTCCAGCCCCAATTGCACAAAACCCATTGTTGGCAGCAGGGAATCACTTGTCGTAATGATACCTGCATTGGAGAATATAGCATTTTTGGTTTTGCCCCTTAGTTCCTTCTATCTTGTAGACAAGCCTATGTTCGCCTGTTATTCTTCTCGACCAGTAACCTTTCAAATCATATCTCAGAGGTTCGGGTTTACCTAACCCTTGAAGTGGATTTCTTTTAATGTCGTTAAGGAGGTCTTTGATTTTTAATACAATTTCACGATCATGGTTTAACCAATATTCAAAGTCTTCCCATGCATTTAAAGTGAATTCAAAGTTCATCAAAGTAAATTTATTATTTGATATCCTTCACGTTTACTTTACGTGTCTGCTTCTTATTGATTTGAGCAATAGATTCCTGTAATCTCGCCCTATTTTTCGAAGATGATAAAAGATGACCTGTTTCGGTCAACGAATTGTATTCTTTGATAGACATAATGACGACCGCATCATCTTCTGTTGTGCGAGGCACAATGATCACATCATCAGATTTACTGACGTCGTCAAGGTATTTCTTTATGTTCTCTCTGAGTTGGGTAATAGTAATTGCTTGCATGGAATATAGTTTGTACGCCCAAATGTACGTTAAAATGTACGTAAACAAGAGTCTTTTAATGCTTTTTTGAATTATTTGGCAACTTATTTTTTGTTTAACCCCCTAAAATAAGAATTAGCCTTCATAACTTAAATTCCTTTGAAGTTTTGATTAAGATAAGGATGCTGTTGATCCCTGGGTGAAATAGCTGTTAACGGCAGGGGCCAGTTAATATTTATTAATGGATCATTGAATCGAATTCCTGCTTCTGCCGTTGGGTTATAAAATGCCGAATGATGATATAACAATTCGCAATCATCTTCCATACATTGAAATCCATGGGCAAATCCTTCAGGGATATAAACCATTTTTTTATTTTCCGCTGATAGCTCTACTCCTATCCATTTAAGAAAAGTATCAGAACCTGAACGAAGATCAATGATCACATCAAACACAGCTCCCGAAATACACCGAACCATTTTTATTTCCTTAGAAGGATTTATCTGATAATGCATCCCCCGTAATGAACCTTTTTGTTTTGTAAAAGAATGATTCATTTGTACCCACTCCTTCGTATGATTGATTTTTTGAAATTCTTCTTTACAATAATAACGACTAAACCAACCTCTTTCATCCTGCAACGGATTCAGTTCAATGATATAACTGCCATTTAATAAAGTTGGAGAAAATATCATAGGTCAAGAAACTCATTTATTTGATGAAAAGTATAATCTGCCTGTTTGTTATTGGGTTGTTTATACCAATCTACCGACCATTTTACCGATGAAGATGCATTTAATACAGGCTTCCATCCCAACAATTTTTTTGCCTTAGCTATATCGAGTTTTAGTAAACCTGCTTCATGAGGCTGTGATGCATCAAACTTATTGATCCATTCACCATTTCCCCATACACTGATTGCCTGTTCTACCAGTTGCTGCACCGTTAGGTGATCGTCTGCTTCGGGTCCAAAATTAAAAGCAGCGGAAAAATTGGCCGGTTGATTATAAAGACAGGCGCCTAATAATAAATACCCTTTTAATGGTTCCAGTACATGTTGCCAGGGGCGAACAGCCAACGGATTTCTTACTTCGATACTTTTTTTCTGCTGCAATGAACGAATAATATCAGGAACGATCCGATCCTCACTCCAATCCCCTCCTCCTATTACATTACCTGCCCTGGCACTTGCAATTGCCTTTTGATGAAAAGAATATTTATCTGCATTAAAAAAAGAAGAACGAAATGAATTCACTACTAATTCTGTGCAGGCCTTACTTGCGCTATAGGGATCATATCCGCCTAGTATATCCGATTCGTTATAAAGAATCAGTTTTTCTTTATTATCATACACTTTATCGGTAGTAATTACAACCACCGCACATTTACCCGGCAAAGCAGTCACTGATTCAAGTAGATTAGCGGTTCCGGTTACATTGATATCAAATGTTTCGGCGGGTATTTCATAGGAACGTCGAACCAATGGCTGGGCCGCAAGGTGAAAAACAATATCTGGATTAAAAGAAACTATTTCTTTTTTTAACCGGTCCTTATCGCGAATATCTGCAATACTATTTTCGCTAATCGCTAAGGGCGCTAACAATTGATACAATCCATTTTCATAAGCGGGAGCAAGCGAATATCCTTTTACGGTAGAACCGGCAACATGCAATAACGCAGTTAGCCAGGATCCTTTAAAACCGGTATTTCCCGTGAGAAAAATTCTTTTCCCTTGATAAAAAGAAAGACAATCGGCCATTACCATATTTTCCATTTTGCCTGGTTGCTTTGCCAAAGGGATTCGAGTTCTATTTTATCTCTCAATGCATCCATGCATTTCCAAAAGCCTTCGTGTTTATATGCCGAGAGCTGTTGGTCATTGGTTAAATTTTCTAAGGGCTCATCTTCCCACATCATTTTACTCATATCACCTTTTAAATAGTTGAATACTTCGGGTTTTAATACAAAAAAACCACCATTGATCCATTTGCTTTCATCCTTTGCTTTTTCACGAAAAGAAAGCACCTCTCCATCAGCACCTAAATCCATACCCCCAAAGCGGGCATCCATTTGTATAGCTGTAACCGTTGCAATTTTGCCATGTGCCTGATGGTGAGCCAGCAGTTTATTAAGATTAAGATCACATACCCCATCACCATAACTAAGCATAAAATCTTCGTTGCCGATATATTTTTTAACCTGTTGAAGACGCCCCGCTGTTTTGGTAGACAATCCGGTATCCACCAGCGTTACTTTCATATTTTCTGAGGTCGATTGATGAAACTGAATATTGTTATTGGAGAGATCAACGGTAAGATCACTGTTATGCATAAAATAATGCATAAAATATTCTTTGATGATATAGCTCTTATACCCCAGGCAAATGATAAATTCATTAAAGCCATAATGGCTATATATCTTCATGATATGCCATAGAATTGGCTTCCCGCCGATCTCTACCATTGGCTTTGGACGTGCTTCTGTTTCTTCGGAAATGCGCGTGCCCAATCCGCCTGCAAATAATACTACTTTCATTGCTAAAATTAAGGTAGCGCAAATCTAATTTTATTTCGTCAACTTTTGCATAACCAGATCGGGAATTATTGGCAACCAAATTTATGGATAAATTCAAGATTACAAAACTGTGGAAATCTCTAAAAACATATGGGGTTATATATTCTTATCAAGTAAAAATCAATTCAGCTATAATCCAAGAATAAATATTTATTAATAGATTCAATTGCTGAATAAGTTCAAGTAAGGGTATTGAGAATACGAAGTCCACTATTGATCCCAATCCGGTATAGCCAATTGTTCAACTAATTCCGCATTCATCTTTCTCCATCCGGCGCAATAACTTCCGTTGGTAATAACTAAATAAGAGGCAGGAATAGAAATAGAATATCTTAATACCTGTTGTAATACTTCTTCATTTAAAACAACTTCCATAGCCTTGCACTCAACCATCATCCAGGGTTCATGTTGCTGGTTATAGACCAGTATATCAAAACGTTTTTTTAATTCGCCCAACACAATTTCTTTTTCTACGGCAATTAAAGAGGCTGGATATTTTTTTACCTGCACCAGGTAATTCAGGAAATTTTGCCGCACCCATTCCTCGGGCGTTAAGCGCACCCAGCGTTTTCGAAATTCGTCAAAAATAAATTCTACTTCCTTCTCCTTTTTTATTCGAAATTCAGGTGTTGGGTAATCGATTCGTATCATTACCTGCGAAATAACTAAATTTAATGGTTCAATTAACAGATTAATATGAAGACCAAAGAAGAAATCGTTGAAAATTGGCTACCCCGTTATACCGGAGAAACACTGCAAAATTTTGGCAAATACATTTTGCTTACCAATTTCAGCAATTATGTAACCCTGTTTGCTCAGTGGCATAAAGTAAAAATTATTGGGCAAGACAGGCCCATGCAATGCGCCACCGCAGGAGATATTACCATTATCAACTTTGGTATGGGCAGTCCAACGGCTGCTACTGTAATGGACCTATTGATGGCTATTGAACCCAAAGCTGTATTATTTTTGGGTAAATGTGGGGGACTTAAAAAACGGAATAATATTGGCGATCTCATTTTGCCGATTGCAGCGATAAGGGGTGAGGGAACTTCCAATGATTATTTTCCTGCCGAAGTTCCCGCGCTTCCTGCTTTTGCTATGCAAAAAGCGGTTTCTACAACTATACGTGATTACGGTACCGACTATTGGACAGGAGTTGTGTATACCACCAATCGACGAGTATGGGAACATGATGAAGTTTTCAAAGAATATCTTAAAAAAGTAAGAGCCCACGCCATAGATATGGAAACAGCCACTATTTTTTCAGTTGGCTTTTATAACAAAATTCCGACGGGTGCATTATTATTAGTTAGTGATCAGCCGATGATACCAGAAGGAGTTAAAACCGAAGAAAGTGACAAAAAAGTTACCAGCGAATATGTAGAACGGCATATCAAAATTGGGATCGACTCGTTAAAGCAATTAATTAATGATGGGCTAACTGTTAAGCATTTGAGGTTTTAGGAAGATATAGATGGAAGTCGGAAGATAAGAGTTGGGAGTCGGAAGTCGGGAGTCAGGAGTCGTGAGTCAGGAGTCAGAAGTCAGAAGGAAGGAGAAAGGAGGCAGCCTTCAAAAAGGAAATGGAAGAATAAAATTTATAGTTCCCACTGATAATGAAGATTAAACCTGATTCAAAAACCACAAACCACAAACTACAAACTATAAACTACAAACAACAAACTATAAACCACAAACTATAAACCACAAACTATAAACTACAAACTATTCATCCTCTTCTTCACATAAAGAATCTTCAAATAGATTTCGAAACTGAACTCGGTATAAGCAATGCCGTTAGTAACATTTCATTTGAAGTGAACCGGGGAGAAATTGTAGCAATAGTGGGTGAATCCGGCTCGGGAAAATCGGTTACGGCATTATCCATTCTAAAATTATTGCCAACCACCGTTCGATACCCAACAGGCGAAATCCTTTTTTCCCTTGATGGAAATAAAAAAATTAATATTTTAACGACTACAGACTTGAATCTTCGTCAACTAAGAGGAAATGAGGCAGCCATGATTTTTCAAGAGCCAATGACTTCTTTAAACCCCGTTTTCACTTGCGGATTCCAGGTTATGGAAGCGATTCAACTGCATCAAAAACTTAGTGCCACAAACGCAAAAATAAAAACGATTGAACTTTTCGAAGAAGTGCAGCTACCCTACCCCGAACAATTATTTAATCGATATCCACATCAATTAAGTGGTGGCCAAAAACAACGGGTAATGATTGCCATGGCAATGAGCTGTAATCCTTCATTACTTATTTGCGATGAGCCTACTACTGCACTGGATGTATCGGTTCAAAAAAATATTCTTCAACTATTAAAAGACCTGCTAAAGACTAAAGAAATGGGAATAATTTTTATTACCCACGATCTTTCAGTCGTAGCAGAAATTGCGGATCGAGTAATTGTTATGTACAAAGGAACTATCGTAGAAACCGGAGCTATAAAAACAATTTTTACTCAACCGCAACATCCCTATACTAAAAGTTTATTGGCCTGCAGGCCGATACTGCATCCCAAAGGGAAACGATTGCCGGTAGTTAGTGATTTTATGAACGAAGACGGCACCGAAACGTTGAATGATTTCGCAAAATCTTCAACCGTTCAAATTCTAACCAAACCCAAACTTACCAATAGTATTCTTTTGCAAGCAACTGAATTATCGGTATGGTTCCCCAATAAAAAAAACATTTTTGGTAAATCAGTCAACTATACCAAGGCGGTAGACTCAATTAGTTTTGATGTGTATGAGGGAGAAACGCTTGGGCTGGTAGGAGAATCGGGCTGTGGCAAAACAACATTGGGAAGGGCCTTATTAAGATTAATTGAACCAACTGCTGGTAAAATATTTTATAAGAGTATCGAGTTAACGGCTAAGAAATCGACCGACCTGAGACAATTGCGCAAGAATATTCAACTGATTTTTCAGGACCCTTATTCTTCTTTAAATCCAAGGTTAACAATTGGAGAAGCATTATCAGAACCCCTTAAAGTACACCAACTATTAACGAACGCTTCCGAAAGACGCAACAAAGTAGTAGAGCTGTTAGAAAAAGTAAATATGAAGGCCGAACATTTGAAACGTTACCCACATGAATTTAGTGGTGGCGAGCGACAACGAATTGTGATTGCCCGGGCTTTGGCACTCAGTCCGTCGTTTCTGGTATGCGACGAATCTGTATCAGCGCTTGATGTTAGTGTGCAGGCGCAGGTGTTGAATCTCCTCAATGATTTAAAAAAAGAATTTGGCTTTACAATTATTTTTATTTCCCATGATCTTTCCGTTGTAAATTATATGAGCGACCGGATAATGGTTATGAATAAGGGAAAAATCGAGGAATTAGGGGAAGCTGAACAAGTTTATAACAGGCCGGTACAGCCTTATACAAAAAATTTGTTAGCCTCCATACCTGGAAAAACCAAACTGTTTTAAAGGATTCTTATCTAAGCCGGTAAAGATAATCCACAGTTTAGTACAACTAATGCACAGTTTAAAATCAAATTTCCTTTTTACCCTTTCGTGAGTTACCTTTGCCCGCTTGAAAAAACACTTTACATGATGTCAAACCTGGTGCCGTAAGACCTGGTTTGAATCGGAACTCTTTACCGATTTAACTCGTCCCGCGCTGTTTGTATATCATGTGGCCCTAATTAAAATTTTAGCTTCATGAAGTTATCTCAGTTCCGTTTTGATTTGCCCCTTAATCTTATTGCCCAGCAACCTACTAAAAGACGTGAGGATTCGCGATTGATGGTGGTACACCGCCATACCGGCCAGATCGACAATAAACACTTTAGGGATGTATTGGATTATTTTGACGACAAGGATGTATTTGTAGTAAACAATACGAAAGTATTTCCAGCGAGAATGTATGGCCGAAAAGAAAAGACAGGTGCTAAAATTGAAGTATTCTTACTTAGAGAATTAAATAAACCCAACAGGCTTTGGGATGTTATTGTGGATCCTGCCCGAAAAATACGCGTTGGTAATAAACTATATTTTGGGGAAACCGATGAATTGGTTGCTGAAGTAATTGATAACACCACCAGCCGTGGCCGAACCATTCGTTTTCTGTGGGATGGTACCGATGATGAGTTTCGGCAGATGCTGGAACTATTGGGAGAAACGCCTTTACCAAAATACATAAAACGAAAGCCTGAACCAGAGGACAAAGAAAGATATCAAACTGTTTATGCAAAACACGAAGGCGCTGTAGCAGCACCTACTGCGGGTTTACATTTCAGTATTGAGTTAATCAAAAGACTGGAAATAAAAGGTATTCGATTTGCCGAAGCAACCTTGCATACGGGCCTTGGCACTTTCAGGCCCATAGAAGTAGAAGATTTAAGTAAACATAAAATGGATGCCGAATATTATAGTATCGACGATACAGCCTGTGCAATTGTAAACAAAGCGATTAAAGGAGGACATCGTATTTGTTCAGTTGGCACTACTACTATGCGGGCAATTGAAACTTCGTATACGGCAGAAAAATTATTAAAACCTTCTGCTGGCTGGACAAACACCTTTATACACCCACCCTATAATTTTAATATTGCTGATTCTTTAATTACTAATTTTCATTTACCCAAAACAAGTTTGTTAATTATGACTTGTGCATTCGCCGGCTACGACCTGGCGATGGAAGCTTATAAAAAAGCAATAAAAGATAAATATCGTTTCTTTAGTTATGGAGATGCGATGTTGGTGATTTAGCAACTAAATTCTACGAATTCATATTTATTCCCCGGTTTGATTAAAAATCTGCCGGGGTTTTTCATGCAGATTAGTTAGATTTATACAAACCAAAAAGAGTATGAAACAGGTTGTTCCTATTAAATCTTCTTTAAAAAAATTGAATCCTTTCGCAAATGAATTTTGTATGCCTACCCTTATGGCGTCATTAAAAAAATATACAATTTTCTCCATGCTATTCTTATCAGGCTTAGTATTAAATAGCCAACAGGTGATCGATTTATACTCAAATGGGATTCCCAATTCCATTCAAGGACCGAATGAAGAATTTTCAGATACGACCGCGGATGGAATATTAATTGTTCATAAAACCAGCCATCCAACTTTAACTATCTTTCTTCCTTCTTCATCCAATGCAACAGGGGCCGCGGTAATTATTTGCCCGGGCGGCGGATATGGAATACTTGCGGCTGCACATGAAGGTTACGACGTAGCGAAGCGTTTTAATGAAATGGGTATTGCGGCTTTTGTTTTAAAGTACCGTATGCCCAATAGCAGCACAATGATAAATCCTGAAATTGGGCCTTTGCAGGACGCGCAACGTGCCATACAACTCGTAAGATCCAGGTCAAAAGAATGGGGCATTTCAAAAAATAAAATTGGAATCATGGGTTTCTCGGCAGGTGGTCATCTTGCTGCGTCAGCCGGGACTCATTTTAATAAATCATATATTGATAACCGTTACAAAATAAGCCTCCGGCCAAATTTTATGATCCTTGTCTACCCTGTTATTAGTTTTCAAGATAGTATAGGTCATATGGGATCGAGAGAAAATTTATTAGGTAAAAATGCCACGACTGAAAAAATTGCATTTTATAGTAATGAGTTGCAGGTAACCGCTAAAACGCCGCCTGCTTTTTTGGTGCACGCAAAAGACGATCCTATTAAAGTTGAAAACAGCCTGATGTTTGCGGAGGCGCTTAAAAGAAACGGAATTGCTTATGAACTTTACCTATACGAAAAAGGAGGGCATGGTTATGGAATGATTAACCCATCGAGCGAAATTAAATGGATGGATCTTGTATATAACTGGATGCAAAAAATGAAGATGATAAAATAGTGATCTATGGAAGTATGGCAGAAAAGAAAATTATTGATAGTTCTCGAACATTGAATTCATGATCTATTCTTTCCAAAACTACCTACAATAAAAAAAAGCTCAAAAGACGATAAAATCTCGTAAAGGCGCTACAACGCAAAGAAGAAATATTGAAGATCAGGCATTGCGACTTTGCGTCGTTGCGAGAAAAACATATTTAAAATACTTTTGAGCCTCTCCTCTATAAAAAAAATAAACTTATTGGTCGCTACTATTCTTCTTTCCAATATTTCCGGCGATACCAACGCCAAACCAAAAATGGTGATTGGTTGTTTCCGTAATTGGAAAACGATATTGAGCATTAATTAAAAGATAAGCTTCATTAAAAAGATTTACCTGCATTCCCATTCCTACTGGTAAAAATGTTCCATAATAATTTTTATACTTCGAAGCTCCTAACCCGGCTTGCAAATAAGGGTTTAGTAATGATTTATTTGAAATCAATTTTCCCCGAATGGAAAAATCTGCTTCTAACAACAACAGGTCGCGGCCGAATTGAGGTTTATTTTGAACGGGGTAGTCTAAATAAGAAACAGCAAGACTAGAAGTAAAATCGAACTGACGTGTCAATCCTTTGATAAAAGTAAGTGCCAAACCCGGTGACATATCCTTAATTTTTCCAAATTCTTTATTCTTGATTACCGTACCAAGTGAATTGGCTCTGATATTCGCGGCACTCTTAAAATCGTTAAAAAAGAATTGAATACCAAAGGTGGGTTTTTGAACCGCATCATCATTTTGGCCAATGGCAAGGACAGAGAAGAATACCATCGCAAAAAGGAAGCTTATTAGTTTCTTCATAAACCAGCTAGTTTTGTTGATTGGCAACAAAAATAGCGGGTACTAACCGAATGGTAAAAATTATTTATTTATTACAGCGTTTGGCCAGCCTCTGGTTTTTTGTTACCCAGGTATTCTACTTTAACCCGGGTAATTCCTTTTCCTAAATATGCAAGTTTACTGGCTGCCGAGCGGCTAAGATCGATTAAACGTTTATTTTTAGGATGCATTCGATCTGTAATTCTAACAACAACCGACCTTTTATTGCTGAGGTTTGTAACCTTTACCCAGCAATTGAGCGGCAGCGTATTGCTGGCAGCAGTAAGTTTTTTTTGAGTGAAAATTTCTCCATTTGAAGCCTGCCTGCCTTCAAATTTATCATCGTAGAAACTGGCAATTCCATACTGAAGTTGAGAATGGGCCTTGAACGCGTTGGAAGCCCGGTTTGTATTACCGGCTTTTTGGGCAAAGGATGCCAGGGTAATTAAGGTCATTGCCAGGAATGAAATCAAAAATCGTTTTTGCATAAAAAATAATTATTGGATCGATTTGTCTGCAAAATATTTTTGGCGAAGCATTTTATCTTCACCATAAATATCTTCGAAAAATTTTACTTTTCCATTAGATCCCTCGCAGGAAAAATAACGGATAAAGACTGGCAACCTGCTTCGGACGGGCAAATAATGCTTTTCCTTGCGCCGCAGCCATGCATTTAACGAATCGGACCCAATAAAATTGGCATTTTCTACAGGTTTCATACGGATGCTGTCAATATTGATCAGGTATTGGGCTAATTTATGCCATTCCTGTACCCGAACACATCCATGACTAAGAGATCGGTTAGCGTTTTTAAATAGATAACGCTGATTGGTATCGTGCAGGTAAACGCTATACTTATTATTAAAATTAAATTTCAATATTCCGAGTGCATTTGCGTCTCCGCTTCCCTGAACCACTTTGTAGGGTATTCCCTTCGTATACCTGTTCCAATCAACAGTATAGGGGTCTATCTCTTCTCCCGAATCATTAATTAATGAATACCCTCGTCTTGAGAAATAACTGGCACTTTTTTTTGCACCAGGTAAAACTTCTTTTACAACTATACTATTGGGTATGGTCCATTGAGGATAAGTAATCATATCGGTTATCCGGCTGGTTAATAGTGGGGTTCTTGTAGCTGGTTTTCCAACTACCACCCTTGAGCTAAAAATAACTGAATCACTTTCTATCAATTTCATTAAATAAGAAGGAATATTTACCCAAACATATTTATCAGGCATGGTATCGGGCAATAATTTATACCTATCGAGATTAATGGCAATTCGTTTAAATTTTTCCCAATCAGTATTGTTTAAACTATTTATTGTATTCTCATTAATCTTGCCGGTTACTTTTAATCCGTTCGATTTTTGATAATTACTTATTGCAGTTCGCCACGAAGCAGAATCGATCTTATCGGTAGATGATAAAACCAAATCGTCTTCAAAAAGTCTTTTTTGTATTTGTTTACTTAATGAAAGTGAATCTTTATTTGGATATATTATTTGAGTATATCGTTTAAACTGTTGAATTGAATCAAGAAAAAATTTCAACCCGGTTTTTAACGAGTCATACGCACGGTGGCGAGGCTCCAGGTTTTGAAATACCTGAAGAAGATTTCCGGAAGATTTCAAATCAGAAAATAGTTTAGTATAAAAACTATCTACTAAAAGTGTATCGGTACGAAGCGTAACACTATCATATTTCAGCCGGCCTTGTTTAAGATGCTTTCCAACTAATAAAAAAGCATCTGTTAAAAGCAAATCAGCGCTCGACCAAAGAACAGCATCTTTCATAGCTACCGAATCACTTTTCAACAATTGTTGAAAATTGTGAATTGATTTATTATGATAATCAGAGGGAAACAATCCATACACTTTACAGTTCTCGACAAAATTGATCAGCGAATCAGCCAAAGGAAGAAAAATTTCATCTTTACTCCAGAACGGGTGATATTGATTATCTGTATAAACTTTATTGATGATGGAATCTAGTTTTAAAAGCAAGGTATCATTGATCCGCCCATTATTTTGAAAAGCGTACTGAAGCGACTGCGCAATATTCTTTGCCTTCCGAATTTCAATTGCTTCGGGTTTTTCTTCTTTCTTCTTTTCTGGTAAATCAGGGGAACTCTCCTCCTTACAAGCGTAAGAAAAAAATAGTATCATCATTAAAAAAACAATAATTAAAGGGGGCGTATGCCTGATCATGATTTAGTGTTAGTTGGAAAGGTTGTATCTTGAAAGTGGTGATAAATTTCAAAAAAACCTGGCTGCAATGATATACAAAATACCGCATCAGTCCTATACCCTGGGCCTTCTTATGGCAATTTTTTTTCATTTTTCAAGCTCTTATTCCCAACAAACGGTAATCAGTAAATATGGTACACCGGTTTTAAATAGCATAAGAGACTACAGGGCGACTGTTAAAAAAGAACCTTTAAAAAGAATGGTTGAATTAAAGCAATCGATTCCAGGGATCGTTTACGATCTGAGGTATGCAGGTTCAACTAATTTCATTGGCCGGCCCTTGTATCCAATACGAACAACTAAAACATATCTTCGGATAAAGGCAACGGAAGCATTGGCAAAAGTTCAGGAAGAGTTATATCAAAAAAACCTTGGATTAATAATTTTTGATGCTTACCGGCCTTATTCGGTTACAGTCACTTTTTGGGAATTAATCAAAGACGAGCGCTATGTTGCGCACCCGGCAAAAGGTAGTGGTCATAATCGGGGTCTTGCAATAGATCTTAGCATTATTAATTTAAGTACTGGTAAAGAATTAAAAATGGGAACAGGCTTTGATAATTTTTCCGATTCGGCTCACCATAGTTTTACTAAGCTGCCAGAAGAAATATTAAAAAACAGAATACTGTTTAAAGAAGTGATGTTAAAGTACGGTTTTCAATTGTTTGAAACAGAGTGGTGGCATTATTCGTGGCCAAATGATAAGGATTATGAGGTGATGGATATACCATTCAAAAAATTAAAATCAACTGTACTTACTGGAAAACATACTCCTGCGGGTAAGAAACAAATAAACTAAAAAATAAAAACAGCACCTGAGGTTTCAACTTCTATAAACTTAATTTCTTATAATTTATTTATTTACTTGTCTGTTTTTCAATTGCGATAGCTGTTTCTGTAATTCTGCAATTTGTATTTGTTGTTCTTGTATAGCTTTAACCAATGATGGTACAAAAGCAGCATAATCGATTGAGAAATGACCATTTTCAGTTTTAGGCTTAGAAATACCCGAAAATTTATACCCGATGCTATCAGCGGTTTTCTCTACTTCCTGCGCCAGAAAACCCGAATAAGCAATTGTCTCTTTCTCGCTTGCAGATGCATTTAGCGAACTAATATCTGTTTTACCATATACGTCTTTGTTAAGCTCGTTAATAGCATAGTTATACGTAACAGGAGATAATTTATTTATAAAAGATAAGCCTGGCACATCCTGTTTTATATTCTTTTTATACCTGGCATCTGATAAAATAAAAAATCCTCCGTAAGCATAAACTCCAACGTTAGTAGTATTGCCTAACTGAACTGTATTATTACCGTTGGCATTATTGGCTAAGTATCCTACAGATGTTTGATTGATACCACTGGCGGTTGCATATGCCTGGTATCCGAGAAATGTATTATAGTTACCGTAAGACAGGCCACTGCCTGTATAATACCCCAAACCCGTATTTCCGCTCCCGCTGTTGCCGGCATTAAAAGCATAATTGCCAATAGCAATATTATAATCCGTATTGCTGGCAGTTAATGCCTGAAATCCTATTCCAATATTATGATTGCCTGTTGTATTATTATATAATGGACTATAACCGGAAGCAGTGTTATAACTGCCCGTAGTATTATTATATAACGCCTGAATTCCTGTACCGATATTACCTGTGCCCGTGGTATTCAAATTTAAAGTGGCATAACCTATTGCAGTATTATAACTGGCAGTAGTATTCGACAATAAGGTTGCATGACCCAACGCTGTATTTCCTGTTCCCGTGGTATTATTTTGTAAAGCAGAATAACCGGATGCAGTATTATTACTACCCGCGGTATTATTATATAAAGCCTGTGCTCCTACAGCCAGATTAGATGCCCCGGTAGTGTTCAAATATAAAGCGGCATATCCAACGGCAATATTGTAACTGGCTGTTGTATTAGATATTAAAGCTGCGTAACCCAAAGCGGTATTACCCAGGCCCGAGGTATTGCTTTGCAATGAACCTTGCCCGATAGCAGCATTATAATTTCCCGTGGTATTACTTAATAGCGAATAATAACCAACACCTGCATTTGAAGAACCTGTAGTATTATTTTGCAATGCACTTTGACCCACGCCACTATTATAATTACCAGTAGTATTATTTACTAAAGAATAATAACCAATACCCGTATTAGAACTACCCGTAGAATTATTTTGTAAAGCGCTTTGTCCAACAGCAGTATTTAAAGTTCCTGTAGTATTAGAGTATAACGTACTAGTACCTACTGCGGCATTTCCTGAACCAGTTGTATTTGAAAACATGGACGTATAACCGACGGCCGTATTATAATTAGCAGTAGTATTGGTTACCAAAGCCGCATAGCCTACGGCTGTATTTCCCAAACCTGTTGTATTACCCCCCAAAGTACTAACCCCGAGAGCAGAATTATAATTTGCAGTTGTATTATTAATGAGCGACCCCCGACCAACACCAGTATTGTATGACCCCGTAGTAATAGCATTGCCCGTTTGATAACCTAAAAATGTATTTTGTAAGGTTTGATCAATTTTACCAGCGTTTATATTGTTTACTCTAAAATTAAGGGGTACGTTATCGGTAGTACCCAAAAAATGAGTACCAGAAACGGTACCGGCATTGCCATTAATTTTCCAGTTATTGGTGGATGCAGCCAATTGTATCCACTTTGATCCATCATTGTAATAATAACCCGGAGTAACATCGCTAACGGTAGCGGTATTATATATAGCCATACCGGCAACATGCGCACTTAAAGGTGCCGCAGCAGTAGTAGCTGTTAGTGCAATACGCGGAAGTAATAATCCTTTATTAATACTTTCCAGCTCCACTAAAGAGTTTGCATTGACAGTGGTTGGGTTAGTACCAAATTTTACCTGCGATACGGCTGCAAAACCTGTCATTAGCGCAAAGCAACAGATTGTAAGCTTTATGATTAATTTATTCATTTTTATTGGATTTTATTTCCTGGTTTTTAATGCCATGGGTAACGAACTATTTTTTTTGCATTATTGTTTTATAAATTTTTTACTGTCAAGCAATAGATTGGTTTGATTAAATAAGTTAATATAATAAGAGCCTTTAGTATATTGACTTATATCAAATTGATACTTAACTCCTGTTTCTATGCTGGTCTTTTGTTGTAATAATTTCCCGGTCGCATCTATTAAATGAATGCTATACCTGTTATTTAGAATACCATTAATACTAACAGTAACCGAACTCACTGCGGGATTTGGATATAGTTCTATGCTGATAGCTGGCTTACTAATTACTACCAGTCGTAGTAAGCTATACGTAATGATACCATTAGTACTTACTGTTTTTAAACGGTAATAGTTATTGCCATTTAAGGGAATATTATCATATAAGCTGTAGGTTCTGCCAGTAGCTGTGTTTGTAGCGGATAAACTGCCAATGGATACCCATCCGGTACTACCGTTATTACTTCGTTCTACTATGTATATGTTAAGATTACTTTCGCTGGATGTTATCCATGAAAGGAGTACCTTATTATTCGTTTTTTTAGCAGTGAAACTCTTTAAATTAAAAGGCAGTACAATGGTAGTAGCGGCAATAGTAAAGGCTGAATAATCAGAAAAATTTACATTACCTGTACTGCTGATCGTATTACCCGGGGTAAGGCCGGTTGCCGGTCCGCTGGGTATTTGTTCCCACTTACCGGTAGAAATTTTCCAGCCAACAATAAATAAAGTAGCTAATGAAGCAACGCTGTAATCGCCATAAAAAGCAAGCGACAATAAAGCATTAGGCGTACCCGAAACACCAATATCCCAATATTCAAGTGAACTTACACTCAGTAGCGGAGAAGCAAACGAGGTTACGGAGAAAGGTCCTCCGGTGTAAGCAGCCGCAGCACTGCCACTTGATTTATAATAAGCGGCTGTAATCGAATTGCCAGCTCCAATTGCACCAACAGTCATTGGCGCATAAGCAGTACCATCAGCAATCGGGAAAATAAAACCCGAAGCATCGCCCTCTTTTTTTAAATAGCCATTTACATTATTTGTTGCATTGAAACCAGAAATCGATGCATTTGCATCAATACGGAGGTTATTATTCGCAACCGAGCTGGCATTTCTTAATGTTGTTACCTGCGCGTTCTGTGCATTAAAATTAAAATTGGTTATAATTTCTAATCCGAATGTATTGTTATTGATCAATAAACCGCCGGTACCATTATTCAGAATGGCGCTGCCAATTTGTGTTGCTGCCGCACCACCAATATTAGCTATTAACTGATGTTGTGTATTGGGTGCACTACCCACAAAATAAACTGTGGAAGAAGGATGTCCCGTAATAGACGCATCGCTGTATGTTATGTCAGAAAATATTCCCTGTATACTTCCAGCACCAAGATATGTTGTACTACCAACTATTGTATGCCCGCCGTACTGCGAAATGGATTCCTTAGAAATCATCAGGAAAAGAAGAATACAAAACAGTAAGCGGTTTTTTTTCATAGTTTCAGATTTTAGAAACAAATCAGGTCGATCTGTATTTAACTAAGGAACAAATACTCCAACAACTTTTCCGATAAACTATATACACGGAATTAGTAAGCGTTAACTCTTACCATTAATTCTCGGCAATGATTTTACATCATCATTAATAATTAATTATATAAGATAACTGGCAGAAAAAACGACCGGCGTATACTAATATTGTAAAAAAACTTAATTAAGACAGCCGGGTAATTGGAAACACTTAGGTGTACTGGTTAGTATCTAAATATTGATCACCTCAATGATAGAATCCACATTTATCGGTCCATACACATGCGGGAAAGTGTCTGCATTCGACCGCGACCAATCGTAAATAAACTGGCTGGAGAGTTTGTCTGTATCGATAACAAGTTTTATTAAATCTGTTTTTCCGGAAAAATAACGTTCCAGTACACCTGCTACCTGTTCTTCATGGCTGCAATGAATAAATCCTTCCTCTTTTAAAGAAGCAGATTCGTAGGACCCTTTTTCCTGAGCTGCTTTCCATTCGGGGGCTGTTGTTACATGATAAATAATTGGCATTTCGAAACTGTTGAATTTTAATGAAGATATTGAATATTTATTGAACTCTTTTTATACGTTGTTCCAATAATAAAAGGTCTGCAAGAACCAGGGCCGTAGCTGCTTCCAGAATTACCGGGGCTCTTAGTGCAACGCACAGATCATGTCTGCCCTTTACCGAAAAATCTTCCATTTTTCCAGTATCCCAGTTTAAGCTATTCTGTTCTTTTGGTGTGGAAGCAGTTGGCTTGATGGCAATACGAAATATCAATTCGTTGCCATTGCTGATTCCACCAACAATACCACCTGCATTATTGGTTATTGTTTTTCCACTTATATTTTGAATTGGGTCGTTATGCTCCGACCCAAACATTGTTGCTGCACGAAAACCTGCTCCAAATTCAATTCCTTTTACTGCCGGAATAGAAAAAACAATATGAGCTAATTGAGATTCCAGGGAATCAAAATAGGGTTCGCCTATTCCGATCGGTAAGCCATTCACCCGACACTCAACCAAACCACCAACCGAATCTTTAGCATCGATCGCACGTTGTAATCCTTTCTCCAAATCTGCCATTCCGCCTATTTCAATAACCTCTGCATTTATGGTTACCGTACTCATCAGCTTCTTTGCTATGGCACCCGCTGCTACCAACCCGGTTGTTAACCTGGCGCTGAAATGGCCACCTCCCCTATAGTCTTCATGACCTCCAAACTTTTGGTGGGCCACCATATCAGCATGGCCCGGCCGCGGAAAACTCCGTTGTTTTTGATAATCTTCGCTGCGTGTATTGTTATTTTCAAACAAGATAGTGATTGGAAAGCCTGTAGTTTTTCCGTTAAATAAACCACTTTTAAAAATAGGAAAATCTGTTTCCTGCCTCGGAGTAGTACCTTTTTGTTTGCCGCCTTTTCTTCTTTCCAGATCGGGCAATAAATCTTCAGCCACCATTGACAATCCTGCAGGACATCCATCAATGGTAATACCAACACATTCGCCATGCGATTCACCAAAAATGGATACCTTGAATGTTCTACCAAATGAATTCAAAATTTATTAGTTTAATTGACGAGTTGATGTGGCAAAGATACAGATGCTCCCAGTTTTCTTAAATGGTCATAAAAATCAGGATACGATTTATTAACGGCACCAGCCTCTTCTATTATTGTTTCGCCGGTTGCCTTAAGAGCAGCTATTGCGCACGCCATAGCTATTCGGTGATCATGATGTGAATGTACTTTTGTTCCCTTTACAATTTCTCCACCATACACAATCATTAAATCATCCTGCAATTCAATCTTAACGCCCATTTTACCAAATTCATGCTGCAAGGTAATACTCCGGTCGCTTTCTTTATGCGTTAATCTTTTTACACCTTCAATAACTGTTTTGCCTTTACAAAAAGCGGCTAGTGCTACCAGTGGGGGAAATAAGTCGGGGCAATCTGTAGCATTAAAATGAAACGCATTCATCGATTTTGGTCGCAATTCAATAGATTCTGATTCAATTGATATGCCTATTCCACAATCTATCAATGCCTTTAAGATTGCTTTATCTGCCTGGGTTGACTGTACATCCAGTCCCTTTACTACAATGGGGCCGGCAATAGCTCCGGCAACTAATAAAAATGCCGCTCCGCTCCAATCCCCTTCCACAGTGTAGTGGTGAATCGGAAGTTGAGATCCGGCAGTCGAGCGTGGTGGGTAGATCGTGGTTGTTGGATAATAGAACTCTTCATAGTTTTTGTTATCGGGAACATTCAATCCAAATTGTTTCATTACATCCAGGGTTAAATCTATATAGGGCTTACTCTTAAGATTATTAACCCTGATACTTACATCACTGGCACCACTAGCTGAAAATGCCAATAATAATCCCGTAAGAAACTGGGAGCTTAATGACCCATCGATTTCAATTGTTGCCGGTTGAATGGGGCCTTTAACTTGTAACGGCAGTTTGCCTTTATTACTGGTTACTGATACACCCAGTTGTGGTAAAATTTCATCAAAAAAGTCCATGGGCCTTGTTAACAGGCTTCCCGAACCAACGATATAGGTTATACGATTACTTAACGCAGCCAGCGGAGTAAACATGCGAATACTTAATCCACTTTCGCCACAGTTTATTTCGGTAGTTATTGAATCCTCCGGCGGAGTTAAAAATACTCCGGGTTGATTTAGTGGACTAGTAATAATTAAATCTTCATTCCTAAATTCGACCAACGCACCTAACTGCTTAATAATATCCAGAGCCGCTTTATCATCATTACTATGACCAGGGTTCTTAATAATTGAAGTTCCTTTAGCCACTAACGCAGCCGCACAAGCTCTTTGCATCGAACTTTTAGAAGCAGCAGCCTGAATGGTACCTGAAAGGCAACCATCTCCTAACGAATTTATAGTTACTGAATAATTATTACTACTCTCCATTCTATATATGTTACCAGTTCTTTAATCCTTAATATTGTTCGATCATTTTCTTTAATTGATGAAGTGGGATCGTTTTAATAATTCCCTTTCCAATTTTTTCCAACAGCACATAGCTTATTTCATTTCGTATTTTCTTTTTATCCCTTTGTAAAACATCTATTGCTTTTTGTTTATTGAAGGCTGCAAAAGTTGGCAGATTGTATTTATCCAATAGGGCTATCACTCTTTTAGCTTCTTTAAATCCAACCAATTGTTCAGAGATACTGCATGCATACGCCATACCAATAGCAACGGCCTGCCCGTGAGATAATTCATACTGATTTTCAAGCGCATGACCTAAGGTATGTCCAAAGTTTAACAACTTACGATCTCCCGACTCAAATTCATCGTTCCGGACCACTTTCGTTTTTAGGATTGCATTTCGTTGCACTAGTTCACAAATCGATTTTTTTCTATTCTGAAATGTCTTGAAAGAACTTACTTCAAGTTCCCGAAACATTTGCTTGTCTTTTATACAGGCATGCTTAATTATTTCGGCAAATCCATTTTCCCATTCGCATTGTGGAAGCGAATTTAGAAAAACCATATCATGAAGTATAAAAGAAGGTTGGCGAATAATACCCACCATGTTCTTATAAACACCTACGTCAATTCCGTTTTTTCCTCCGATGGAAGCGTCTACCATCGCTAATAAGGTGGTAGGAACAAATCCAAATCGAATACCTCGCATATATACCGACGCTATATATCCGGTAATATCTGTGATCACTCCTCCTCCTACCCCAATAAGAGTTGTTTGCCGATCGGCTCCCATGTCGAGTAACTGGTCAATAACGGTGTCGGCTGTTTGCTGTATTTTAAATTCTTCTCCCGGCTTTAGTACAATGGTACTCCAATTCTTAAATTTTTTGGTGTGCCCGTTAAAAACATTTTCATCTGTAATGATTATCGAATTCCTGGCATCCACCAACTTCTTTAGGTGCGAAATACCCGACGCCAGGTAATAATCAACCGAGGAATTGGAGAATTTATAATTCAGGTATTTATTACTTAGAGGTAAATGCTGTTTACGGTTAGGCATTGTTCAGTAGAATTATTACTGTTCAAGTGTTTTAACCCTCTAAAAGAAGATTAGAAGAATGTTCCATCTGGAACAATTGTTGGAAACACAAAAATAGTTACTAAAAAAAGATCTAAATACTATGATGCCGAATTAAAAACTGATTCTTCATTAAGAAATCATCCTAACTATTCATAATCTTATTCTGATGGTTAATACTTTCCATGTGTACTGCATCAAAATACTTGGTGATGAATTCTTTGCTTAATCCAATTTTTTCACCCCTGTTAAAAGCTCTTTCCAGAATTTCATTCCAGCGATTCGTTTGAAGAATGGTGATGCTATTATTCTTTTTATATTCTCCAATGTTTTCAGCAATTTTCATCCGCTGACTGAGTATCTGCATTAACTCATCATCAAGATGATTGATTTGCTGCCGCAATTTCTCAAGAGCCGCATGGTATTCTTCAGAGTTAATATCTTCTTTGCGCCAAATAATACTGTTCATCATTTCACCAAGTCTCTCAGGAGTAACCTGCTGCTTCGCATCACTCCATGCATTATCAGGATCAATATGACTTTCAATCATCAAGCCATCGAAATCAAGATCAATTGCTTTTTGCGCAACGTCCATCAATATATCCCGTCTGCCACAAATATGTGAAGGATCATTAATAAGCATCATATCCGGATTGCGTCGCTTC
>JANNEK010000172.1:0-12497 GCA_031378605.1 Chitinophagaceae bacterium
TTTTTCGGCCAATTCGATTTCTAAAATATGCTGTCCGGCAAAGAGCTGCCCTTTTTTTGAATACTCCGACACTCTTTGTAGTACATGTGGATGTTTATGACCTATTATCATTGGCCCCTGGCTCAACGTAAAATCGAGGTATTCGTTTCCATCTACATCGTAAATTCTACAGCCTTCGGCATGTGAATAAAATAGGGCATGCGGATGATTGTATTTTCTGAATTCAGAAGAAACTCCCCCAGCCAGTGAGTTTTTTGCCCGTTCCAGTAATTTGGCCGATTGCGTGTAGGTATACATGTAAGGAGCTAATTTTATTAGTTAGAAAGGACTATGCTTTTGACAATACAGCAGAACGGTTCAAATTACGGTTTCATGACCTGATGGTATTTTTATGGAATGAAAATATACAAGCTGCCATCATTTAAAATAATGCTTTTAATTGTTTGAGTGCAGATTCGGTTAGTTTTTCTCCCGATCCAATTTCATACTTTGTTGTACCGGGTGTGGTTTCATAACCTGTTATCATAGGTGTAAATCCTTTCAGTCCTTGCGTAAAAGATATTTTTGTTGGAAAGTATCCTTTCTCATCATTGGTTAATCCCATTACCATTGTATTCTTGCAGGGAGATTTTGCCTTGATCTCCATTCCAAATTCAGTAAACATTTCTCCAGGTAGACCAACAAAAGCAGCATCGCCGATTCTTATAACCATTACTTCAGCGCTGTCTATTACATCTTGTGTACGGCGCATCTCTACCCAGTCTTTTGCATATTGTGCATCAGGTATACCATCTGCCTGTAGCGGAGGCATTCCTTCACGCTCAACTTTTTTAAGGATAGCCTGTGCCCAGGCGAATTGCTCATTGGTGATGGTTAATCGCTTTAGTGGAACCATTTCTCTTGATACTTTAACGACATCACTGGCCACAGGTTTTTCATTATTCATTGCTTCGAGTGCGGCAACTCCCAAAAGATATCCAATGCGTTGACATTCCTGGTAAGTATCCGGAAATCCCACACGATAATCAACCTGTGTTACATTACCACAACAGCCATTAAAAAACAGGGGCATAAAATTTTTACCTTTTATTTTTTTAATCGATTCACCAACGTAACCCGGATAATCTGCCGTATACAGCCAATTATTTCCGGTTAAGGTGGTAGCATGACAGGCAAAGTTTACAATAGTGCCTACAGGTTTTCCTTTCTGTTCTATAGATAAAGTGATCAGTTCAGGATCTATCGGCCCCCAGGGTTTAACTACAAACCCCGGTTCAAACTTTTCCCAGCACATATGGGTACTTCCATCCTTGCATTTTAGCCTTCGATTGTGTGAAACGCGATCTTCTCTGGAACGCCCAACCGAAATGATGGTTGGTAATAATTTTTTATCTGCTTCAATTACGGCACTTGCTGCTTTTGAAAGATATTCCTTCGCTTTTGGAGCAGAAAGTTCGGCTGTAGGCCCACTATGTGTGTGGGTACTCATAATCATTATATTTCCCCGGGGGATAGTAGTAGAAGAGGCAATAAAAGCCCGCATCATTTCAATTGATTCTTTTGGAATCAAACAAATATCTATCGTAACCATTGCTGCTTTTTCTCCTTTGTCGTTGGAAACAACAATTGCTCTGGCGTACAAAGAATCATGAATACCCCTTGAAGCATAATCATTACCCCGGTAATTTCCTGCCATAGCCATGCCTGCTTCGGGTGTATAATTTACTTCTGCTATACCCATTAACAGCGTGGAGGGTAGCTGGGATTCTTTATTTTCTTTACAGCAAAGCAAAAAGCAGGTTAAGATCAATAATAAAGAGGTTGGCTTATTTTTGTACTTCATAAAAAAAATTTAGTTGCTGGAAAATTTAGTTGTGACAATGCTATTGTTCATGCGACCGATATTATCAGGGCATTTTTACAATGGCATCTATTTCCACTTTTATGTTTTCCGCTAAAACAGATTGCACAGTTGTTCGGGCGGGTTTAATTCCGGTAAAGTAACCTGCATATATTTTATTATACCTGTCAAAATCATTGATATCTGCTAAATGAACGGTGCATTTTACTATATCATTCATAGTAGCTCCTGCTTTTTCTATAATGGCTTTTATATTGTCGAGTGTTCGTACGGTTTCTTCTTCTATAGTTCCTAATTTAAAGGTGGATGTCTTAAAATCAACACATGCCTGGCCACTTACAAATAGAAATCCATTCACCAATACTCCATCCGAATAGGCACCTGTTACAAATTGTGCATCCCTATCAGGATGTATTATTTTAGTCTTATTCATAATTTATTTTTAATAAAATTTTATAGAAGAATTTTATCATCAGTCTTTATATCTTCCAACAATAATAATATTCTTTTATTCAGTTCCCGGATATACTTTATGGAAGAATCATCCGGAATATAGGCGGCCTTTCTGGCAATACTGTTTTTTAGGATTCCTCTTGCTATCAGTAATTCTTTTTCGGCATAATGAAATAGTTCCATATTCTGTAAGGAGAAGAATATTTGCGGCATCACCCGTTCAAAAATTTCAAAAGCTTTTTGATGCTCTCCATTTTTGCGAAGGAAAAATATTTTTTGTAGGATATCGGCTACCCCCAGGCCCGGCATTACCCCACTGATACCAATTGGAATTAGTTCCATTAGATATAAACCACCCCATCCTTCAAAAACGCCTATATTATTTTCAGTAGTAGTTATGATTTCTGCAAATTTAGTGGCGCACAATGGCTCTTCCAGTTTCAGGTATTTAAAATTCGGATGAGCGAGTCTGAGTTTATTAATCAGGGATACACTTAATGAAGCGCCACCCGGATTAAAATCCTGAATCAATACAGGTGTTGTTGGAATGGCTGTGCAAAACTCAGACAGATAATTATAAATAGATGTCTCTGGCAAATTAAAGATTCGTGGAACTGCCAATGAAATAACAGAAGCTCCAGCCTCTACATTTGCTTTTGCCAATTTAATAGCAATTTTCAGCGAGGGGCTATTTGATTGTGCAATTATTTGTAAACGACCTGCTGCCTCGTCAATGGATATGCGAACAACTTGTACTCTTTCTTCATCACTTAATTTATAAAATTCACTGGCATAGGCCGGCAGACAAACAGCCCGAACGCCAATTCTAGCGGCAAATGCAATTAAATTTCGCAGGGCCGCTTCATCTATTTCTTCATTGGGCAGGAAAGGTGTTGGTATAATGGGGATCACTCCCGCCAAATCTTTTTGGATATACATGAGAATAAATTATTTTTTAATCGAATTCAAGCGTTCCAAATCTTTCCGGATCATGATAATTCTTTCTTGTTAACTGCCAACTTGAATAAACTGGTTTTCGATCATAATCGATGCGATAAAAATTTGCCCGCCACCTGGTACCTTTTTTAGGCGGCGTATTTCCCATTGGTGAAAGCAAGGCAAATGGAATAAAAAATTCGGCCATCCAGGAAATCCTGTTATTGGTTGGATCTTTTTCCGAGATTGATACGGCATGCATAATTTTTCTATCTCCGGTATATTGCCAGGGTCTCCATCCCATAATAGTTCCTTTGTTGTTTATGATCAGTAAGGGTAATTCATAATTTAAGGGCGATAATTCATATTCAAAATAAACAGGCAGTTTTGTATCCGTCCAAAAAAATGCTTCTACCACATCTTCGTCATAAAGATTTAGATAATCTTCTTTAATCGTAGAAGTAATAATACTGTCTTCGCTAACATATAAACAATAAATACCTTTTTCTGAATAAAGAATTTTGAATTGCGTTTTATAGGAATGATTTTCATCAGATCCTGCTGACGCTGGTATATTCCAATTTTCTTTGCGAAGTACTTTGCTGCTTCTTGCTGTTATCAGGTTCCAATCTGTTTGCTTCCAACGATCATTACTTCCATTTCCTGTAACAATAAAATCAGTAGTTTTTTTTACTTTTAAGATTGAGTTATTTTCAACCCTTATTTGTGAAAATATCAGGGAAGATGCAACCATCATAATTACCCATAGGAATAGTTGTTTTCTTCTTTTAATGCTATGCATAGGTTATTATTTCTTGATTGTTACAGTTTCATCTTTTTCGATAGGTGGTCTTCTATGCCAGTAGGAAGCCAGCATGGATCCGGTTACATTCATTAAGGGACCAAAGATTGCCGGTGCCAATCCAACCGTTGCCATCTTGCCCATCGCCTTCGCTAACCCAGATGCTAAACCGCCATTCTGCATACCTACTTCAATGGCTATAGTACGGCAATCACGTTCCGTCATTTTGAATAAGCGCCCCGACCAATATCCCAATAAATAGCCGGTTAGGTTATGGATCAGTACAACTAAAATCAATGCCGGGCCAATGGTAAGTAAACTCTCTCTTCCTGCGGCTGTTATAATAACAATAATAAATGCAATACCAAACATAGAAACCAGGGGCATTGATTTATCCAGCCATTTTGCTTTTCCGCTTAAGAAATGATTGAACAGAAGACCGGCACCAATTGGAATAATAACCATTTTAAAAATATCAAACATCATTTTAATGGGATCTATTTCTACAAATGCGCCGGCTAATAATTTCATTAAAAATGGTGTAATAAATGGCGCAAGCATCGTGGAAATTGCAGTAATGGTAATAGAAAGTGCGAGGTTTGCTTTGGCAAGATAAGAGATCACATTAGAAGCCATTCCATTGGGTGAGCATCCAATTAATATAATACCTGCCGCAATTTCAGGAGGAAAATTACTTAGGCTTGCTAAGGTAAAACCCAATAAAGGCATTATTATAAAATGACTGACTACACCAATCAATACACCTTTTGGCATTTTAATAACTCCGGCAAAATCTTTTATGTTCATCGATGTTCCCATTCCAAACATAATAAGTTGAATTAAGGGAGTTATCAATGCAGCAAGTTTAAATCCATTCCAACTTGAAAAATAACCCGGATAATATAAGGCCGTTGTAACAGCAGCAAAGATGGTAGCGGTATAGGCAAATCCTTTTAATGAGGCAACTCCGCGAAACCCGAATGCTAATGCAATAAAGAAAAGAATAAAGAAAGGGCCAGCCGATTGTTTATTCTCATTTAATGTAAAAAAACCCCCTGCCAATAAACTGATTACAGCTATTAGAAATGAAATTTTATGAATGGTAAGTTTCTTCATCATAGCTAATCAGTATAAAAAATATTCTTTAGTATGGGTTTATTCAATATAGTAAACACGTTATCTTACCAGGTTCTCTTCTGCATATATTCATCCAGTTGAGCCCTCGATAATTTGTTTAGTTCTGGATGTTCGCTTAACCATTTCAGAAAGGCTGCTTTAATTTCATCGGTCCACTGACTATCAATTTGCCCCGGAGAATAAGTACCGGCTCTCAACATAGCATGCCCAAATTTGTCGCGCAACCCAATAAATTCTGAAATGCCAATAACTTTATCAGCCAAATGTGCCGGTATAAAAAGTACACCTTCTCTTTCAGATATAACCAAATCGCCAGGTAAAACAATGGCCCGTCCAATCCGGATCGGAGTATTTAAACCCATTAATACTACTTCTTCTAAATAGGAGGGATCAAAATCACGAACAAATGCATTGAAGCCTTTAATATCTGACAGGCCAGCTAAATCGCGGGCGGCTCCGTCAAAAATTACTCCATTGCCGGTTTTAGCGAAAATAGAATTACCAAGGTTATCTCCTATCAGTGTTCCTTGTGCGATTTTGCCAAAGCAATCAGCAACATATACATCGCCTTTTTGCAATGCATCTATTGGCCAGGAGTTGGTATTTCCTTTACGTCCCTGGTTTTTACCCCGTTCTTTGATTTTTGATTCTACATCGGGTCGGCTGGGCATAAATTGAGCCGTAACTACCCGACCAACTACTTTAACAGAATCATTTACCATTTTCCAGTTGCCTTCAAATTGATTTTTGTATCCTTCATTCTTTAAAACGGTCCAAGCTTCTTCAATACCAATTTTTTTTGCACGATTAACCAGGTCGTCAGAAACTTTTGGTCTGCCGTCGGCAAAGCGTTCTCCTTTCCATTCTGAGGTTAAAAATATCAATTCTTCTTTCGGCATTGTTTGCGCAAAAAGGATATGCATGAAGCCTACGCAACAAGAAAGTGATACTAAAAATTTTATTTTCATTTGAAGAATATTAATATGATTCGATACTTAATGGCATAATTCGTTATTGAATTGGTACATTGTCGTAAACTTTTGTTTGCATTTTTCCTGCAAACGACATTTTAGTTAGTAAGGTACAATGTTTTAATTCTGGTATTCGTTCAACTGGTATCTATAAGAATACCTTCTATTATTTTTTAATTTTTCCGGGTATCGGCAAGGCTATACCATTTAAATCGTAAACTACATTGCCACTTTTAATGGTTACTTCGCATTCAAATTTTTGTTTACCATTTATTTTAAAACCCGTTTTATCAAAAAAGCCAAAATCTCCCTGCCGCAGATTAAGAATTGTTATATCGGCTATTGCTCCTATGGAAAGATTTCCTAATTCTTCGCGTTTAAGAACCTGCGCGGGGGTCCAGGTACTTGCTTTAATAACTGCTTTTAAATCCATCCCCATCATTAAAAATTTTGACATTACACCGAGTTGATCTTTCATAGAAGTATTCATACTTCCTGTATGTAAATCGGTACTAATGGTAGTTGGAAAAAATCCTTGTTTCAGGGCGGGAATAGCTTGTGAAAAATTGAAACTTGCACCACCATATCCAACATCAAATACAATTCCTTTTTTTAGTGCATTCCATATAAAAGGTTTTACTTTTCCAGTTGCTTCATCTACTACTGTTTCCCGAACATTTCCTTCCAGCAAGGTATAGGTATGCGTATAAATATCACCGGGCCTTAAATGGTTCATGTATAATTCTTCTATTGAAAGGGGAGGATTGTTACCGCCAAAATCTACCATTACCGGCATGTTCGCCAATTTTCCGGCTTCCACCACACGGTCAACAGGCGTCCACTCTGCACCGTTATAATGAGCCACTTTAAATCCAACTATATATTCTTTGTTTGCTTTAGCCACAAAAGCAGCCATCTTAGGATTCATATCAAGTAGGTCCTGTTCATACGCCCCGCCACGCATTCCCTCCCCCACAATATTTAAGAAAGACAGCACACGGGTTTGCGAATTATCAATGATGTTTTTTTTAAAGGTTGGAAAGGATTTCCACCCTGCACCACCTGCATCAACTACTGTAGTTACTCCCACCCGAAAAGTGAAGCCATCGGGTACTACGGCTACCATTCCATTGCTTAAATAATGATCAGGCTCTGTTCCAAAGAAAACATGTGCATGTATGTCAATTAAGCCCGGAGTAATATATAATCCTTTTGCATTTATTACGCGAACTGCGTTAGTGGCATCAATCGTTGTTGACAGCTTTGCAATTTTTCCATCCAGTATAGCAATATCAATAATACCATCAATATTATTTTTGGGATCGATTACATGGCCTCCTTTAATAACAATATCATAGGGCTGGGCGTTTACAGCAACAGATAAACTGATGATACAATAGAAAAGGCAAAACAGTCTCTTCATAATAATTAATTTATTTTTTAGCTGTAGATAGTTTTCGTTCGGCAGCTACTTCTTCTTTAGTGACAGGTTTGGATTTATTATTAAAATTTGTGCGGATATAGGTTAGTACTAATGCAAGATCATTGTCTGATAAAAAGGAGTGGCTTGGCATTAATCCATTAAACGATTTTCCTTTTACAGTAATCTGCTTTTGCATGCCCAGAAGCAAAATGGATATTAAACTTTTTTTATCACCCACTACATACTCGGAGCTATCCAGAGGAGGAAAACGGCTACCGTCTCCTTTGCCATCATATAAGTGACAGGTAACACAATAGTTTCTATAAATCTGTTCTCCTCCTATCACTGCATCCTTTTGTAAATTGTCGGCTATTTCATCGGGTGTTCGGATATGGGCACTCATTTTTCGTTTTTCCATTACCGAGAGTTGTTCGATGCCAAATTTTGTTTTATCCCCTTTATAAACAATCCGCCAAATTTTTCCTTTCCGTGAATCGCTGATATATAAAGATCCATCCGGACCTTGTGCCAAACCCATCGGACGGCATTTGGCATCAGTGGTATTAATTATAGTATCCATGCCTGCAAATCCATCTGCAAAAACTTCCCAGGGACCTGATGGCTTGCCGTTTTTAAAAGGTACAAAGGCAACAAAATAGCCCGACTGTGAATAGGGTGCACGAATGGTAGAACCATGAAAGGTTATAAACGCACCGTTTTTATAGTGTTCAGGAAATTGATCTCCGGTATAAAATAATAAATCATTCGGTGCCCAATGGCCTGGAAAGCCAATTAAAGGCTGTTCGTACTCGTTACCCTTTCCTTCAATGTTTCCATCGCCCCCATACTCAGGGTTCAATAATTTTTTCCCCTGCATTTGGTCATAATAATAATAAGGCCAACCTGCATTGGCTCCTTCTTTTATTCGTAGAAATTCTTCCGATGGTAATAAGGCACTTTGCCAGATACTATATTTCTCAGGCCAGGTACGATGCATTTCATCTCGTCCATGCTGAACGATAAATAAATTATTGTCTTCTTTATTCCAGGTGATGGCTACCGCACTTCTAATACCTGTTGCGTAGCGCTTGCCATCTTTAATCGTTTGATTTTTTTTATTTGGATCAAACATCCATATCCCCGCATGTTCCTCCAATTGCGGGCAAGGATTTTGCCCGGGTGAGGAAGGAACCCGATCGATTTCCTGGCAAACATCGGAGGGCGAACCAAATGGTATAAACATATTTCCTTTATCATCAAAGGTTATCGGTTTGGCAGTATGGTTAGATCCGTGTATATCGTTTTTATAATCGTCGGTTAGAATTGTTTCAAGTGCTGTATCCGGAATCATTTCACCCGGTTTCATTTTACAACGGAACACTTTATCTGTTGAACTGAAATACAAATAGCCATTGTGAATGCGCATGGCGGTGCCGTATCCCATAGAATCTTCATACACTCCAAATTTCCTACTAATATCAGCCTTGCCGTTATTGTCTTCATCACGAAGCACTACATTACTTCCATCAGGATAAGAAGCCCTGAGTTTAATATATATGTCGCCATTATCATTCACCACTAAATGCCGGGCCGCACCTACACTGTCGGCTACCACCACGGCTTCAAAATTTCCGGGAAGCAGCAATCCACCATTATCGGCATCGCCATTCGGAATCCCTGAATGTTTACAGTGTGTAAAAGCGACGGCTATCAGTACCACCAATAGCAATAGCCAAAGGAATCTGTATTTATTATCCGGTATATCAGTTTGCATAAATCAAATCAAATAGTTTAGGTGAAAGTAGAAAGTATACTATTGCCGTTATTATACAATTAAGCAGAAGCTTTTTTTTGTAATTCTTCCTTTAAACGTTTGGCCACTATTTTTTCTTCACCGGCTTTCATCACCCAGGTGGTAATGCTAATATGGTTATCGCCGTTGTTTACTATTTCAATGGAGGGACTTCCAGTACGCAATTTTTCCTGCAACTCTTTTGAAGTGATATTTACTTTATTGCTCCAGGTTACATGAAGGGTAGGAGTAATATTTCCTAATGCAGGAACTTTTATTTCTGTTGTAACACCATTGATAGAACGAATAGCATTTTGAATAGTAGCAACCCGGCCTTCCCATTCTTTCCATTCCTTTTCATGATCGTAATTGAGATAATGTTCCAGCGCAACATACATGCCCACTACTTCTTCTTTGTTTACTTTCATTCCACGTCCAATGGTTGAACCACGAGGAGGCATCGATAAGCGTGCCGCAGTAATAATTTCTTTTTTACCCATTAGTAATCCTGCACTTTGCGGACCTCTTATTGCCTTGCCGCCAGAAATTACAACGAAACTAAAACCCATTTCATTAAAGCGCCATAGATTGGACACAGGGGGAACATCAGCGGCTATATCAATAGAAGTTGGAATACCATGTTTTTTCCCCTGGGCCACCCACTCTTCCTGCATAATTTTTCCTTTGTCTGCCTCTATATTTAAAAAATGCATAAGTGCTGTTTTATCAGTAATTGCATTCTCTAATTCTTGAACAGTTTCCACCATCACTATTTTACAACCTGTGTTCATAAATGCATGGTTGTACCCGATATCGTGGGCCTTCTGGCAAATTACCTCCGTTTTCATTCCAGAATTTTCCAGGTGAGGTAATTGTTCCACTTTTTTTTGATCCATACCTGTAAGTATACCCGCTAATCCAAGCGTCATACCCGAAAATGCGCCGGAAGTAACTACTGCTGATTCTGATTTTACCAATGAAGCTATCTTTGCACCTACTTTATCCTGTAATTCATCGAGCAAACAAAATTCTTCTGAAGCAATTCGAATCGCTTCTACTACTTCTTTATGCATTAAGGAGCCCGTCATAAATGTATAAGTACCTGCAGCATTTATAAAAGTTCGTACGCCCAGTTCTTTAAACAGATCACGTTTTGAAATGGCTACCGTATTGGCTGCCGCAGTTTCGGGAGTGAATAAAGTGCCGGTAACACCTGCTACAGGAAGTAAGGTTAAATTTTTTAATAGATCTCTTCGTTTCATGGTAGAAGGTATTAAACGTTCCGCAATTATAAATTGAACGATTTTATTTAAACAAATGCAATGCAATCCATTTCCACCAATGAATCTCCCGGTACTCCTCCTTTAGCTACTGCTATTGTAGATCGTACAGGAGGTTTTGGACCAAACCGGCCTTTGAATACTTCGTTCATTCCTTTGTAATCGTTTATATCATTTAGATAAACAGTCACCTTCAATACTTTTTCCATAGAAGATCCTGCATTGATTAATTCTTTTTCGAGTTCTTTCAACACATGATCTGTATGCGATTTAATATCGCCCACAAAATGCGCGCCCTTGCCCGCAATAAAAACCATTCCACCAAATTTTGTGGCACCAGAAAAAAGTGGAATATCCTGATCATCTGCTACATTAAATACTTCTTTTTCTTTTCGATCTTCATTTTTTGCAGATGCCGCCATACCAAAACCTGTAATGGCAACAAGTGAACCAGCAATTTTTTTAAGCAATGACCTGCGTTGTACCTGCATGACAATAGATTTTAGTTGTTATTAAAATTTAAGCTAAAAGATAAATCGATTTTTCTTAATGAATTAATTTGTTCCTGATAAGGTATTTACAAATGATAAATGAATAGATAACCCTAAAGTTTGTGAAGCGCAAGCATGATCAAAATTCACCCAATACGATTCCCGGCTTTGTCATCCGTTCTACTTAACGCAATGCGGCTACAATAAAAATACAAAAGAGTTTCAACAGATTATTTTTCTACACAATCGGTTGCAATTTCCTGCTCTTATAAAGCCAGAATTAATTGACACGACTTTGTAGTCTTTTGCAAGATGATTTTAAAATTAAACTATATTTAGTTTACAGTTTGCAGGCATTATGTGCATGAGTGGGAAGAGCCCAGGCATGAAGCACAGGAAAGAAGAATAGAAAATAAACAAACCCATCATTCATTGTTTTCGATTGGTATTTAGTATTGCAATACATTCAACGATTTTTAATAGCAGCCATTTATTAAATAAATTTTTTAATATCTAGTATATGAAACGAAGAAATGTTTTAAAGGGATTAACCTTATTACCATTGGCGGGAAGCCTTTTTCATTCAAAATCTGCTTTGGCAGGGCCGGGTAATGAAAATGGATTTTTAGGCGGCGCGTTTGGAACATCTGCGGGAGGAGGTAAGTTGATAATTGATAATAATATTTTTCAGTCGATAGGAGTTGAACCCATCATTAATTGCAGAGGCACTTTTACGATTATCGGCGGATCTATTGAACGGCCCGAGGTGCGGGCTGCTATGGAAGCTGCCTCCAAAGATTTTGTGCAATATGATGAGCTGGCAGATGGGATAGGAAAACGACTTGCAACGTTAACCGGAGCGGAATGGGGAATGGTATCTGCCGGATGTGCTGCGGGATTAAAACATGTAACTGCTGCCTGTGTAACGGGAGGTAATCCTGAAAAATTGATACGGATTCCCAATCTTACCGGATTTGAAAAAACAGAAGTAGTAATTCCGAGATCTTCAAGAAACATGTATGATCATGCGATTCGAAATATTGGAGTAACGATTGTTGATGTAGAAACGTTGGAGGAACTCGATCGCGCATTGAATTCAAGAACAGCAATGATTTATTTGATGGCTTTTAGTGCCTCTGATCCGGGGCAACCACTTTCATTGGAAAATATTGCACGCATCGCCAAACCAAAAAATATTCCGATACTCGTGGATGCTGCAGCCGAAGTACTTACTATTCCAAATATTCATTTGCAACGCGGGGCTACCATTGTTGCGTATAGTGGAGGAAAGGCAATATGCGGACCTCAATGTGCCGGATTGGTTATTGGTAAAAAAGATATTTTAATGTCG
>JANNEK010000188.1:0-1841 GCA_031378605.1 Chitinophagaceae bacterium
ACTATAAATTTTTGCTTCTGCTAACATCAGTTGGTTTTCTACATGATGCCCTGCAATATAAAGTTCGTATTCGCCTACAGTTCGGGTACCCATTACAGCTACACCAGCCATTCCAGCGCCACCATCTATTAAATCCCAACTCGTATTAAATACATTTCCGCGGTCCGTATTTCCGACCCATGGAGAGGATTTCTTTGCGAAATTATTTGTAAATCTTTTATCTCCTGCTTTAAAATCATTAATAAGTCTTTCACTCACCCGATAGCCGGGTTCTGAACCTACTGAAATAGCAGCCGTAGTACCAGAATTTGCTGAAATGAAATCGGCGCTTTCGTTTGCTCGACCGGTAAATACATTGTCTGTTAATTTAATACCATCAGAAGCAAGGGTCATTATACTTGTCCATTGTGCAGCACTCATTGTAGCAGAAGGAGTATTCACGAGAATATTCCTGGCCTTCATCGTATTTATATTTCTTTTCCATTCTGCTATTGAAGGAACTTTGCCTAAGCCTACCTGGAAAAAACCAGGAATTATTTTTCCTAACACAGTTTGATAGTCTCCAGTATTGGTAGCACCACCGAGAGCCGCGGCACATTTGTCGAAATTAACGGTGGCCTCGTCAATGATTTTTTCTTTTGTTACATAGTTACCGTTCGTTGCACCAGAAATATCAGTGATAATACCCGCATAATAAAAAGAACCGATACGTGAATAGGCGTATCCTTTCCACCAATAGGCCCATGCTTTTATAGTACTCTTTTTCGTAGCAGCATCGCCGGTAAATTCAATATCATCTACAAGGGCTAAAATTCCATTACAGCTTCCAATAAGCGCATACATATATCCCCACTCATAATAAAACGGATTGTCGCCTGCATTTGCATTTCTATTGATTGCTCTCAGGGTAAGTATTTGTTTGTTTGGGGAGTTCGGGTCCAGAATTTTAGTTCCGTTATCGATAACAACCCAATCCGGACATGTCCACTGATTAATATATTGATTGGCTGCTTCTACACCAATTACATCTCCCATTAAATCATGATAGCTAACAGGATCATTCCAGAAACTACCATTAAAGCCACCATATTTTAAACTGCCTGCTCCCAGTCCATTAAAATAAATACCACCTTGTGAAAGTGCGATAATACCTGATTCGGTTTTTGCACTTGCTGGTGTTGGTTGATTCGGGTTCTTAACATCCAATTGTTTTTTACAGGCAAAAAGTATTCCTGTAAAAACAATTGCTAAGAATAAAAATTTATATTTTTTCATAATTGAAATAACTTTTAAGTTTTAGAATCCAATATTGATACCTGCCTGGTAAGATTTGAAATTGGGTAATGTACTATGATCAGTACCTCTGTCCCATGGCGAATTAGTACCACCTGAGCTATTTTCAGGATCCATTCCTGTATATTTTGTAATGGTAAACAGATTTCTACCAGACAATACTACCTGCAGTTTTCTAAATGGTTTAATATTCACAATTTTAGCTACGTCTAATGCTACAGAAAGATTACGCAATCTGGCGAAAGATCCATTTTCATAAAAATAATTTTTTGTACCATTTCTTGATACCTGAGCGTATACTCCACGATAAAATGCTGTCCAGGCACCTGTTTGTCCATCAATTGTAATTGGTTTTTCATAATCACTATTGATACCATCTCTATACATCCACTCTTTAGTTTGGTTATAAATATGGGCACCATGTATCCAATCTAACTGAACTGAAACAGTAAGAAAATCTTTATATGAAAATTCATTGATAAAAGACATATTGAATTTTGGATTCGGATCGCCAAAAGTATATTGATTAGGAGTAAAATAAGGTTGCT
>JANNEK010000198.1:0-4523 GCA_031378605.1 Chitinophagaceae bacterium
TGTATAAAATTATCTTCTCTTTTTATTAATAGCTTTTTCTGCCATGTCAATAAAATCAAGGTGCTTGCCTTTTTTGTCCTCTAAAAAAAAGTAACAATCTAAAGCATGAGTTATCTTCATGAAGGTATCGAAGGTGTATGCTTTTGATCCATCTTCTATACCCTGCACCTGCTCAATGGAAATGTCGGCAAGTTTAGCAACAGCATAGTAAGTAAGCTCTTTTTCTTCCCTAATTGATTTCAGGTACTCGCCAACCTTTTGGCGAGCGACTATTATTACTTGTTCGTTTATCATGATTTAAATCCTGATTTCATGACGCCATTCCATTCCTGTACAGAGATAAAATTTTCTGTTACATAGGCACATCCTTCGCCCTCTTCTTCTTTCATCTTTATATACTCTTTTCTTATTGCCATTTCAGAAATAGACGATGCAACTATTTCATTGCTTACTTTTTCTCTTAGCTCGTAGAGCTTTACCATGTTGTTCATTTTGTTTGTTTTTTATGGGTTTAAATTATCTGCCAAATATACTACATTTATTTAGACTAATACAAATAAAAGTACTAATTGTTTCAATAAAAGGATAAAGTTCTGAAAGTCAAATGTATATATTTTATTTAAGCATAAACCCCCACCGTTTGCTACCGGCAGGGGTTTGATTGAGGGTTGGGCTTATAAATGAAACTCTGCACTAAAAACCGATATGAGAAGCCTTATAGTGTTGTTGTATTGAAGCATACGGCATTGATACCAAAGCAGGGCTTCGGATGTGCTAATGTTAATGGGGATTGGGGGTAGTTGTAAGAGCTCGGCCAAAATGTAACGGGTTACTGGTGGAATGGGCTCTTGTTCGATGTGCTCCTCTTTTTTTACGTTCAGGATGCGGTACGTGCCAGGTTGAGTGCTGACGGACTTTTTGTTTGTTCTCATTGCAATAGGGTTTAGAAGTTATGACAATCCCCGGAGGCTGAGAACAAACACCATGTTACCATGATTTTTATTGCCAGGTCCCGATCCTGGCTCCTCCGGGGATTTGCCGATATGCTTTTTTAGATTCATTGGTAACGTTATACTGATGTTTATTCTCATTACAAACGTAACAAAGAAAATTAGAATACCAAAATCCTACAACCGCATTAATTAGGGTTATTGTTTTATGGATTATTTAATAAAATCCGCAATAATACCTTCAAATTTGCCAGTTGACCGACCATCAAATATTATTGTCTTCTCTGCAGTATATTGTGTTCTGTCATAATGAATTAATGCATCAATATTGTTAAGATTAATATTAATCAATGTTCCTCCCGAATTATTTGTTTTAACTCTAACGTTCCATTCTCCAAATACTTGAGTTGGCTTTAAATCCATTCCTCCATATGTTATGTAATTCAAAACTATCCATGCATCCGGCTTCGATGGCTTGCCATCTTTTTCAATTGAATAGTTTTTTAAGAAAGAAGTTTTCTCGGTTACAATTAACCCGCTCCCTTTATCAATGATTTTTATTGATATCCCCTTTTGAGCAAATAAATCAATTACACTGGACCAAACTGAATCAAGGGGTCGAGGTGAATTGACTTCAAAAGGTTTGTCTTGATAATTACCTGATAAATTTGTAATTACAGGAGCGCAGCCTATTAGTAAACTAATAACGCCAATGGAAATAAATGTGTAAAGCTTTTTCATGATTTATGTGTTTTAGTATATCAAACAAACATATAAAAAATTTAATTACTCTGTCCTGTGATCGAATCAAGTCGTTTTTTATCGCGATTAAATTTTACATAGCTAAGATTTGCTTCAATTCCATTGTTGGCTAGTGTTGACAGTAGATCTCTTGTATCTCTTAATATTGCTTTCATTTCAGAATCACCACCGCTTTTATCGTTGTTAAGTACGCCACGGCCATTTAAGGAAACGACGCCGTCTGATGGGCGACTGCCTCCGGAGTAACCTTGTCGTAATATGCCTGCAGTTTCGCTTATACGGCTGGCATTTACCTGGGGAAATTGTTGCTCTATTGCAGGATGGGAACCGCTAAGCCTGCCATCGTTATTAAGGCTGGCATCGAGCAGGGCGTCAACTATTGGGTTGTTGGCGCCGGTAGCTGCACTTAAAAGGGTTTCCCCCTCTTCTACTGAGTCGATTTGTCCGGACGGTTCCATTACTTTCTTTTTGCTGAATGGATGTCTTCCAATGCCTAGGAAGCGTTTTCCTCTACGGAGTTCTGGTATTGGTGTACTGGCAATTTCAGCTACTTGTGCCATTCCTTCTATGCCCATCAGAGCAGCTAAAGCAATATTCCATGGCCCAACAGGTTTCATTGAAAGCTGTCCAACAATAGCCTCAGATGTAGATATAAGTGCATTAAAATAACCCATATTTTTATTCCGGACTGCTACATCATGGGCAATTTTTCTTTCTTGCTTTTCTACTTTTTCGCGAGCTGCTAATATTTTAGCATCGTATTGTGCTTGCGTTATTAATTTTTTATCAAGTTGAAATTTTAGGTGTTTCTCTTCTTCATCAAGATGTTTTTTGTCTTTTGCTAATTGTGCTTGTGCGGTGTTTTCTTTGGTTTTATTAATGGAACTCCAGATTGAACTAACACTTCTCGCCATCTTAAGAAGTTTGTTCATAAACTCATCTGCAGGCTGACTGGTTGATTTCAAGAGCTTTTTAATATGCTCTGTCATTTGTTCAACAGATTCTCCGGTAAGACTTACTCCAGTTAATAAGAATGTCTGAAGTGCTTCTTGCTCATACTTCAACTCATTGCCAGCTTCTTTTAACCATTTCTTAAAATCAGCGGATTTCTTCTGATTTTCTTTTATTGTAAGTTCTGTTATTTGTTGCTCAACTTCAATTGTGTCCTTACCAGATTGTTTAAGATTAAACAATTTCGCATACAAATATTTCTTCTGAACATCATTAAGTTGCTTTTGATATTCTTCTTCAGATATTTTACCCTCAGCATAATTTTGCATGATGGATAATTTTTGAACCTCGTGCCAGTGATCCAAACTTTTTAAGTTTTCTTCTAAAATAAATTTTTCACGGTCTAATGTCTCCTTTTTAACAGCTAATGTTTTGGCCTTCTCAACTTTTACTGTTTTGTCTACAGTAGGATCATTTTTATCTTGAGTTTTTAAAGAATTAGCATTCTCAACATAGGCCTTTGCGGATGCTTCAATTCGTTCTTTAATTGCAATGCCGTAAGCCTTTTCTTTAATCGTTAATTCTTCAATTACGGATTGCTGTTTTTTATATTCATCAATTTCTTTACCTCCAATGTTTTTATTATTAAAGTTTGATTTGAATTTGGCCTTTGCCTCTGATAATGCATTAGCTGCTTCTTGCTGGCGTCTGGCCATCATTTCGATTGGAGTAAATGTATCCGCTCTTAATTTCTCCAAAACCTGATCAACACCTTCAGAAACTCTTTCACCTTGAGTTTTTGGTGCAATTAAATCAGTCAATGCAATTAAAAGATCAACTGCTAATCTTTTTAACATAACCATTTTAGGAGCAAGTCGCTTGCCAATATCTTCTTCAAGATTCTCAACTTCGACTGATTGCTGCTTTAATGCACCGCTTGTTGTATTAATTGCATCAGTGGCCATTCCTTGTAATTTAAGGAGGCCTTCTTCACCCATTAATTTATTTAGATTTTCAACCCTCGTTCCGGTATCCTTAAAATTTGCACCAACATCTTTCAGTCCTCTTGTTGTTCCTTGAATTGCTGAGATTGCTTTTTCTGCTGCTTCAGTTAATGTTGTTCCTTGAGCAGTGGCAAGATCTAAAACCAGAGGAGTAAGTTTCTTTACTTCAGCAGTATTTAAACCTGCCTGTACAAGCATTCGCTGAGCTGATTGAATATCTTCATCATCGAAATATGTAATTTTTGCTAGTTCTTTAGATTGTTTTACTAATTCTGCGAAAGAACCAGTACCAAGTTTTGCAACTTTCTCAACTGCAAATCGGAATGCATTTGTAGCGGCTTCTGCTTCGGCAAATTTTGTTACTGTTACTGTTATTAATTCTTTTATTGTACTCAATCCTATCGCTAATCCAACAGCGGCTCCAAACGATTTAAATCCATCACTCATTTTACCCCAAAGAGTATTGGTGCCTTTAAGTTGTTCATTAAACTCTTTATGTTGGTTAGCAAGAGTTCTGTATTGTTGAATTGCTTTTTCGCGAACGGCAACATCTTCAGTTGAGCGGGCAATGGCTTTATATTCCTTCATTGCTTTTTCCATTTCCTTAATGGATCCTATGGCCCTTTGCCCGTTGATTATGACATCAACTTCTGATGTTTCTTTATTTTTTGCCATTTATGATTCTATTACAAGTGGTACTTTGAGATTTTGAGCTATATATTCTGCCGTTCCTTTTCCGTATCGGTTGGCGATTATTCTGGTGAGCTGGTAAATTTCTGACTGTAGGGTTTTGGAATACCAGGGTTTTCGTTTGCGGGCATTGAGTTGGTTTAGGGCTCGGGCGTTTATGCTTCGG
>JANNEK010000228.1:0-7696 GCA_031378605.1 Chitinophagaceae bacterium
AACTATTTGCAAGATTTTGAATAGATTAATCAATTTTCCCGCAGATTATAACAGCAATAAATATGCTATAAACCCTTATCCACACTGCATTTAATAACTTTTTAAGGGACGACTAATTAAAAATTAATGGCAAGTCGAAAAAAACAAGATTATTTGATTTGCTATTCAACGCTGCACCATGATGTAGCATCTTTCGCCTTGTTATTTTCAATGCTGTATAAAATACCCAGGAATATCTTTAGATGGCTGTTTTACCTTTAACTATTAGGATAAGTAAATCATTTCTTAACGGTAAAATAAAAAACCTGGCTTCCCGACTGTCCGGAAGCGGTTATTCCCTGGAGTTCGATGGCATAACGGCCGGGTACATCACTACTAAAAAAACTTACTACATTATTTCCGTCTTTAGTTGTTTTAATACCGGGTTCCCAATACAACACATTCCGGAAATCGGGAATGCGGCTTTTTACCTGTTCTGTTGTTTCATAAACAGGAGAATAGAACTGGCGCTGCAGTTGAAGTCCGGTATATTCTATAATAACGGCATTAGGGTCCAATACAAAACCTGCTAAATCACCTTCATAGGTACTATAGCTTGCCACTCCATCGAAGGATACAGCTCCCTGCAGATATTTGCGGGCAATAATATCAAGCCTCTTTACTTTTAACGGATCAAAAGCAATGATTTTATTAATATCGAAAACGGGCACTCCATCCAATAATACTAATGGACTATTTTCGAAAAAACTCTTGTAAGGCAGGTTGAACATTCGGAGGAGGAAATCATTTTGCGATTTTCGAACCTGTACTTCCGGAACATATTCACGCATTACTTCTTCCATAGTATGAAAGCGGGTATAATCATCAAGCAAATAGGAGTAATCGGGTTTGCCAAAAAATGGAGTGGTATCAGAAAAGTTGGGGAGAAAAAACTGTTGGGCCTGCATATGCGTGAATGCATTTAGTAACTGCGAGCCGGTAACTCTTGATAGCAATGTTTTTTCCCAGTTTTTTTTTATTATCAAAAGGGGAGGGATTGAAGTCATATAACTTCCCGAAAATGGGTTGTCGATTTCAATCCGGTATTCACTATCTGTTACTTTGTTGGTTTGAACAATAATATTTTCAGTACCCACGATTTTTTTACAATCGAAAAGTATGCGTCCATTTTCATCGCTCCGGCAACTGCTGAAATGAAATCGACTACCCGGTACTGATAGATAAGCGATAATTCCCCCGGCAGGGGTACCAGTTCTTTTATCAGTTATGCGGCCGGAAATAATATGGCCGGCATATTCGGGTATGTAAAGAGTAGGCCTGTTCGCCGTAGCCGCGGTATTTATTTTTCTCCAACCCTGGGTAAGCATGAGGTTATCCGTAACCGCTGCTACTTCGGGGCCTACAGCAGTGAAATAATATTCAGGAGATTCAATGGTCCCTTTAATTTCGGAACCCAGCCATAAATAACTTCGGATATCGCTGCTGGTTTTAGGCTCCAAAGAATCCAGCATCAATACCGACATGGAAAGATCAGCAGATACGGGTTTACCCGATTTATCGGCGGCGGTTATTTTCGATTCTATTTTTGAACGGCTGGTAAATTCATTGCGTTCCATTTTTATGGATAAATTCAAATTATTTTCAGGTCGTATAAAAAATAATCGTTCGGCAACAGCCTCCTTGTACTTATTGAAAACGGTGAAACAGGAAACTCCTTCCGGCAAATCTTTTTTATTGATGATGAAGGATGTGCGTCCTGAAGTAGTTTCTATGGCAATCGAAATACTGATTTTTTGCCTGGCATGTGCCACCAGGTACAGTAATTGAGATTCACGATCGGTATTGGTTTGTATATCTAACTTTAGTTGAGTAGAATTTGTTTCGTTTAATTGAATGGCATATCCTTTAGCAAGTATTTCCGGAATTGGATAAGTAATTACTTTATTATCCGGGTAGCAAATGATGGCCCGGTATATATTTCCAGGAGAAGGGGTAAACTGGAAACGGCCCAAGCCAAACTTGAGCGTTTGAAAACGTAAGATGGTATCATTGTATTGATCGATGATAAACCCTGTTGCATTTACACCAATACCAGATTGATCCTGTACTTTAAATGCAACCGAATTTTGCAGACCACTAACCAATTGACCTCCTTCCGGAAAAAACCGGGCTATGTAGGATGTGGTCGCCGTCGGTTGAAGCGGTTCTATTGTTTTGGCCGGATTTAGGATGGTAATAGCCTTGTGAAAATAATATCCGGGCTCATAGTTCTTCATCAGGTTGGTATAGGCACGCAATACATAATTTCCGGTAGCCAGATAAGCCGGAACAACCAGCGAACCGTTACCACTGGCACTATCAAGTGCAATTTTGGCCTGTAACACAGGTTTATTGGAGCTATCTAACAGTTCCGTATATACTACCTTGCTAAGAGACAAAGGACGATTTAAATATGAATCCGTTACATATAATTTGAACCAGATAATTTCTCCCGGTAAATAAAATGACTTGGCAGTATGAATAAATATCTTTTCTTCCGGCGAATGATCTAGTAATAATTCAAATTCATTTTCCGTTTGCCGGCTTTTATTTAATTGGCCATTTGTTTTGGTAGCGTTCAACACAAACAGGATAGCCAAAAGGCAGGCAAATGTTTTTAATTTATGAAACATCGTTAATAGTGTAAGAGGTCTTAAGTTGCTCATCTGGTTATTTGTTCTATCTACCAAAAAGAAGGTTTAGTTGTATTACCACCTTGTCGGGTGCAATCCACACAAATCTTCTTAGCAATGGCGAGTGGCGTTGGAGTACCCGAAATAAAATAGGCAGGGTAATAGGAAGTATCTTGCTGTAAATAAAAGGCTGCGCTGTCGATAGGTATTATTTTGGGGGTGCAGGTGACTTTGATATTATCCCGCGGTGTCCATGAGGTTAACTCGCTGTTCTTGATAAAAATTCTTTTTTCGGTAAGTGTGGAAGCACTAACAAAGCCAATTACGGGCTCGGCTGGGTTATTGATGCATTGAATATTACCGGTTATTTCCGCAGGCTGCGTACCAAATATTGAACCCAAGTCTTTACCATTCTTTTTTAACAACTGCCAATATTCAAATGCTTGGCGGCTTATCGCATATTGTTTTGTCCGTATACTGTAGCGAAAACTTATCTTATCCGAGCCATCCAGTATTTTAGTAATTGGCAATTGCGAAATAATATTTTGCGATAAATTGTCTGAGGCTCCAACGGAAATGTCGGTCGATCGAGCCGAACTCCAGCACCGGGTCAATATTTTACTATTATCCAAAAAATAAAGACTATCATTTGCATAATCAAAACCGATGTTACTATCATAGAAAGAATGGTATTCCCAGGTCTCCTCAAAATCCCAGCGGTAAAAGCGGGTATTACTGGTTGCATCGTGTGTACTAACGTAAATGGATACATCAATATCCTGTTTCCAGGTTACGCTGTCAATAGGGGGGGTCTGAAATACGGGTACGTATTCCGATTCATACAAGCCGCCTGAAGCGGTTACTATATTTAGCCGGTATGTTTCGCCGGTATTTATAATGAGAGGCCCTGATGCATAAATCCCATTACCCTTTGCCACCAAAACCTGTCTCACTCCACTTTTTGCTTCAACAGAAACACTTGCAAACAGTTCAGGTATTTCAATGGTAGTATCGCCGAGGTTTTTGGTGCGTGTTAATTTGAATATTGTTGAATCGGGCCCGGCGTTAATAAAGCCATCCACTACTAGGAAATTATTTGGCGTGCTTATGGCAGGCGGTAAATAGGCTTCACGGCAGGAAAAGATGGTGAATGAAACAATAATGAATTCGATTATCAATAGATTCTTTTTCATGTAGTTCAAAATCTAATATTATAGGTAATATACGGAATGGCGGTTCCAATAACTGATAATTTGTATCCTTTGATGGTTCCGTTTTCCTCTACAAAATAAATGGAGTACACATTTTTACGGGCCGTAAGATTGTATACACCCAGTGTCCACGATCCATGTGTACGTTGCTTTACTTTGTGATTACCATCAAGATTAACTGAAAAATCCATTCGGAAATAATCGGGTACCCGGTATTGGTTTCGTTGCGAATAAAAAAGCCTTCGCGCTCCGGACAAGTTAAATTCTGCAATCGGTAAGGTAATAGGTCTTCCTGTACTGTATTGTGTACTTAACGAAATACTGTACCGGTGTGTGAATTTATAATTACCAATAACGTTTACGCTATGAGGCTTGTCGAAATTAGCCGGGTAATAATTTCCCTTATTGATAACCTGCCCGGCAATAGGGTCGTCCATTTGCAATTCGATGCGTGCATAAGTATAACTGATCCAACCATTCAGTTTGCCAGTTGTTTTGCGGATTAAGAATTCGGCACCATAGGCCCTTCCTTTGGTATTAATAACATCTCTTTCGATATTTTGATTCAGAACAATGCTGGCACCACTTTTATAGTCTAAATAATTTTTTATGCGCTTATAATATACCTCGACAGAAGTTTCAATGGTATTCGATTCAAAATTTTGATAGTAGCCAAGAGAAAACTGATCGCCTGATTGTGGTTTTATATGCGAATCACTAAGTTTCCATATGTCGGTGGGAGAAATGGACGTGGTATTGGATAATAAATGTATATACTGGCGGAGTGTATTATAACTGAGTTTTATGGAACTCTGTTCCGACAAACTATAACGTAGAGAAAGCCGGTATTCCGGTCCCATATAGGTTTTGATTATTTTACCCGAGGTATAATAGGCAGAATCTTTTATTGTTGCCTGATCCCTTGAAAGTCCATTGAAATAACTATAGGTTTGTCGCGGTCCGAGGTAATTATAGAGGACGAAGCGTATACCTGCATTTATTGAAAGCCGATCGGTAAGGGCTATGCGATCTCCCAGGTAAATAGCTGTTTCGATAGCTTGTTCCGGGGATACCTTTTTCGGAATTACTAATGATTGTTGTCCGCTGGGTTGAAACGAGCCTGGTTGAAGCTTGTAATAAATATTACTAAGACCAAAATTAAATTGATGTTTATTGTTTAGATTATAAATAAAATCTCCCTTTATATTGTATTGATCGATACCAAACTCCAACTTGTAGGATCGAATTGTTTCTTTATTTCCGATAACGCTATAATCATATTGATCTTTTCCACCGGAAACAGTTGCGTATAATTTGTTATTGAATACGTGTTTCCATTTCACCACCAAATTTTGGTTGGAATATTTATAGGTGGTATCATTATTAAGCCTGAATTTGTCGCTGCTGGAATAGAAAGTAACGTACAGACTATTCTTTACATTGATCGTATGAGTAAGTTGCAGGTTGAGGTCGTAAAAGAACGCACTGCTGTTGCTGTAATCGTCTCCGGGCAAACGTGAAAGCAGCCAATTTGAATAAGTGGTACGGCCACCAATTAATATTGACGTTTTATCTATTACCAATGGACCTTCTACCATAAATTTGGTAGTGAGCAAACCAATACCAGCATTTCCTGTCCACTTCTTATTATTTCCGTCTCGGGTGGTAACATCAAGTACAGACGAAAGGCGCCCGCCATATTTTTCAGGGATAGAACTCTTATATAAATCCGCATTTTTTATTACGTCAGCATTAAAGGCAGAAAAGAAACCAAATAAATGGGAAGAATTATAAATGGTGGCATCATTAAATAATATGAGGTTTTGATCGGAAGAACCACCTCTAACATTAAAGCCTGAACTGGCTTCTCCAACAGAGGTCACGCCGGGTAAGGTAAGAATCGCTCGCAATACATCAGGTTCTCCTAATAATGCAGGTAACTGTTTAATAGTTTTTATGGAAATTCGTTCTATTCCCATTTGTAGTCGACGTACATTGGAATTTTTTTCTGCAATGACTATAACGCTTTTAAGAGTTGGAACATCGTCCTTGAGTTCAATAGTAAGTTTTCCATTGGAATAAAGGATGAGTTGCCTTTTTGTTGGTTTCATACCAGTGCTGCTGATTTGTAATAAATGTCGCCCACGGGGAAGAGTAAGCGAATAATAACCAAACTGGTCGGTAGTAGTCCCGATGCTTGAGCTATCGAGGTATACGGATGCGCCGACGAGCCCCTCGCCGCTCTTACTATCTTTTACGTAACCAGCCAGAATTGCGGAACCGGTTAGTGGTTGGTTGGTACGGAGCCCAATCTCGTATAGTTTATTCTCAGCAGATGTATTAATCTTTTGTTTGATGCCCGGTTGCGAGCCTGCATCGGTAATCGTATCCGGTTCGTTCGTTATTTTTTTGCCTACAATGAAAAGCTCGGGCGGCAGCGCTGTAAAAACAGGGAAACGTTTCAGAACAATAAATATATTGTTGATTGAATCAATGGCGTAATGAAAATTGGTTTTCTCAAATAGCTTATCAAGCAGAGCAGATATCGGAGTATTATTGGCATCAATAGTTACCGGAAGACTGTCGAGTTGTGTTGTATCATAATAGAAATGATAAGGATGGGAAGCCTCAATGATCCTGACAAATTCTTTGAAGTAAATGTTTTTAAAATCACCTGAGATGGGTATTTGTGATTGTCCACGGGTAATCATTGCAAAAAGCGTGCAGACGCTGAACAACAAAACATTCCTTTTTCGTGTTAACATGTTCAACTTTTTATTTGATCATAGTATGCTGCAATTTTTTCAAGCATTGTGCCAGGATCTTTGCGGAAATTGAGTTTGTTTTCTTCAATAAATTTACCGATCTCGCCTTTTCTATCCCGATAAATCTCCAAAACGTCTTTCTTACGGGTAATAGGCAGATAGTCGGCCTCCTTTTTTATAAAATACAAATTATACGGTACGAACCGCGCAATTGTTCCTTCATCGGTAGCTTTATAAATCACTTGCTTCCTCTGTTTAACAAGAACTGTGGTGAATCCGTTATACAATTGCTGATAAAAACCTTCCCCCGGGATATTCTCGTTTAATTGATAAAAAGCCGGCTGTACGAAAACGTTATTGCCCAATGAGAAGGTTCCAATTTTTCTGGTATTGAGTTTAATATTAAAATTATTAGTAAAATCGATGACAATAATTGCATCATCAACAATATCATATTTCATAGATACATTTGTATACAGCACGCCGTCATATTCCAGGAATCCGCTATTGGCGTTGCCGCTTCCGAAAAATGGGTGTCCAACTACGTTTTGGCCATGACCGGTATATTCTGCCCCATTAAAAAAAGGTGCGTTCTCCTTAATAGATTGATAGTACGTTTTAATAACATTCTCTTTTATACGGAGCGTCCATAAACTATCTATGTTTTCGTTTTGAGCGAAAAGAAAAGGACTAAACGAACTATAGCAAAAACAGGTAAAGAGAAATCGATAAAGAAAGATCATCCGGGCTTCAAATTAGATGTATAGTTGAAATATATCGTCAGTAGGACAGGGAACTACAAAGTATAGCTGCAATTCCAAATCTTTTTTTTGTAATTTACTTAAAAACCAATTAGAACAAATTCTTTGTTGAGCAGGGGGTATAATCAGGTATAAAAGGCAGATAGCTAAAAAAGCCCTCGATTTTCAGAGGGCACTGAAAAAGTCATTTTAGACTTATTAACAGAGGGGAGTAAAAAGACGAAAGTTTTTTACTCCCCTTTTGTATTTTGTATCAGATTCAAAAACTTACTGTAGATGCTGATACA
>JANNEK010000230.1:0-2755 GCA_031378605.1 Chitinophagaceae bacterium
TGCCGGTAATTGACGGTGATACAAAAACTGCCTTGAATGAACCCAGTACGGTTGTAATAACTGAATCTACAGCAAAAAAATATTTCGGTACCCTAAATGTTCTGGGAAAAAATGTAGAAGTTAAAACGGATGAGGCCATTCAACTGTACAGGATAACTGCTGTTATAAAAGATATTCCTGTTAACGCGCATTTTAATTTTGATTTTCTTTTCTCCATGAGAAACGTGGATTATCAGTGGGGTCAGCTTACCAGCCATAATTTTCATACATACCTGAAGTTAAAACCAGGAACCGATTATAAAGTATTTGAAAAAAATTTGCCAAAATATATTGATAAGTATGTAATTCCTTATGTTCAAACATTTGTTAAAGTAAGTAGTATTGAAGAGTTAGAAAAGGCAGGTAATAAGCTTCAGTATTCTTTAATGCCATTAACGGATATCCATCTGCGTAGCGATTATAACTATGAGATCACGCCATCGGGTAATATTCAGTATGTATATATTTTTTCTGCGGTGGCCCTATTCATTCTTATTTTAGCCTGCATTAATTTTATGAACCTCAGTACGGCGCGCAGTGCACGACGTGCAAAAGAAGTAGGCATACGAAAAGTGTTGGGTACAGAAAGAAAAACACTTATTGCACAATTCCTGGTGGAATCAACAATTACTGCTTTATTATCCTTATTAATTGCAATCGCAATCGCCTATTTTGTATTACCACTTTTTAATAATGTGGCGGCTAAATCTCTTTCAATAAAAGATTTGTTGAGTACACGGATTCTTCCTTTTCTGGTTTTGCTTCCTTTTGTGGTGGGGTTATTGGCCGGAACTTACCCAGCTTTATTTCTTTCAAAATTTAAACCCATTGTAGTTTTAAAAGGGAATGCCAATACTGGATTTAAGAAAAGCAATCTTCGCAATGTATTGGTGGTTTTTCAGTTTGCCACTTCCATCATGCTTATCATAGCCACTATTATTGTTTATAGCCAGCTTCAATATATACAAACAAAAAAATTGGGTTTTAATAAGGACCAGGTACTAATTGTTGACAGGGCATATGCACTCAATAATAACATACAGGTTTTTAAAAACGAAGTGCTTACCATGCAGGGAGTAACTAGTGGAACGATCTGTTCTTATCTGCCGGTTACAAATTCTTCCCGTAGTGATAATACTTATTCAAAAGAGGCAGTGATGGATACTAAGAATGCAATTGACATGCAGACATGGCGTGTTGATTATGATTATATAAAAACGATGGGAATGGAAATAGTAAAGGGAAGAAATTTTTCAAAAGCTTTTGGTACTGATTCAGCGGCTCTTCTTATTACAGAAACTACTGCGAAAATGTTAGGCTATGCCGACCCAGTTGGAAAAATGATCTATGCTCCTTCTGATGTTAATGGTGATAATGTTATGTATCCAAAGCAGATCATTGGTGTTGTAAAAGATTTTCATTTTGAATCGATGCGGCAAAAACTGGGGCCTCTATGTATGAGTCTTCGCAATAGTAGCGGGTTTGCTTCATTTAGAATATCAACTACCGATACAAAAAAATTAATCACGCAAATAGAAAATAAGTGGAAGGCCCTGACACCAGGGATGCCTTTCAGTTACCGTTTTATGAGCGACTCATTTGATGAAATGTACCGAAGTGAACAGCGTGCTGGTACCGTTGCCATTGTGTTTGCTATACTGGCTATTCTTATTGCATGCCTTGGTTTATTTGGACTTGTTACGCATATGGCAGAACAACGTAATAAAGAGATAGGTATACGAAAAGTATTAGGCGCATCAGTAAGTAACGTGGTTACCATGCTTTCAAAAGAATTTTTAATACTGGTTACCATTGCCGCTGTTATTGCATTCCCTATTGCCTGGTGGGCAATGAACAAATGGTTGCTGGATTATGAGTATAGAATTAAAATAAGTGTTTGGATATTTTTAATTGCTGGGGCAGTGGCCCTACTGATTGCATTAGTGACAATAAGTTTCCAGGCAATAAAAGCAGCTATCGCCAACCCAATAAAGTCGTTGCGAAACGAATAAATAATAAGGAAGTAAAGAGCCTGCTGCCGGTAGGCAGGTTTAAGAACCGAATAAAAATAGAATATGCTAAAACATTATTTCTTAATAGTAACAAGGAACCTTAAACGACATAAGGGCTCTTTCTTTATTAATCTTATTGGTCTTTCAACAGGGCTGGCCTGCGCTTTGTTAATTTATCTATGGGTAAGTGATGAAGTAGGATTTGATAAATTTCATGCAAAGAATAATCAGTTGTACCAGGTAATGGAAATGAGTACGGAGAATAATACCAACCTGGTTCATGAACATACGCAGGGTTTACTGGCGGATGTGATGGCAAAAGATTTGCCTGAAATTGAATCGGCTGTTTCTGTAATGAACCTTGCGAAAGAAGGATTTTATTTTAATCTCAAAACACCTGAGAAAACTTTGAAGGCGGCAGGCATATTCGCCAGCAAAGGCTTTTTCGAATTGTTTTCATATAAATTAATTCAGGGCAATGCAAACCAGGTATTAGGAGATAGAAATAACATAGTTATCTCGGAAGATATGGCCTTGCGTTTTTTCGGATCTACTTCAAATGTAATTGGAAAAACAATGGAATACGAAGTAGCAGGAATGGTTAAAAAGCAAGGGCAGGTCACCGGTATATTTGAAAAGTTACCGACAAACAGTTCGATGAAATTTGATTTTGTATTAACGCATGATCTGTTAATTAATGAAGT
>JANNEK010000305.1:0-3137 GCA_031378605.1 Chitinophagaceae bacterium
CAGGTACAACAACTGCTTTGACTCAACACTTTTCTTTTAACTATTCAAAACCTGAGCACCCATTATTTTTTGAAAAAAAACTGAACAGCAAAAAAAACAAGTATACTAATAACCATCAGTAAAACATAACTCCCAACCTGGCCACTTTGTACAAGTCTTAATTGGCGACTACCCAACTGAACGATTTTACCAACACCATTTACGATCCAATCAATCACTTCATTTTCCATGAACGATAAACCTTTCTTTCCTAACCAACGCAATGGTTTTACAATAATAAAATCATAAAACTCATCGACGTACCATTTATTTTCGAGCACTTTTCCAAAGGCAGTTGAAGAAGTTGGCGTATATTTTCGATACTTATAAAAGGCAATCAAAACAGCAACCGTTACTAATCCTGTTGCCAAAGCCATCAATAGCCATTCAGTAGAATGTGATACTTCCTCTCCTGAAATGATTGGTATGACTGGCCCAAGAAATTGCGATAACTTATTTCCCCCTTCCCGCAGAACCGCAGGTAATTCAATAAAGCCACCAGCCAACGAAAGAATTGCCAGCAGTATTAAAGGAATAGTCATTGCTGCAGGACTTTCATGCAAATGATTTTTTTGTTCTTCTGTTCCCCGAAAACTTCCATGAAATGTAAGAAGCAATAAACGAAACATGTAAAAGCCAGTCAGCATGGCCCCTATCAAGGCAATACCATAAATTATTTTATTGTGTTCAAAAGCAGCCAGCAGTATGGCATCTTTTGAAAAGAAACCAGAAAAAAATGGAAAGCCAGCTATGGCCAACGTACCGATGAGAAAGGTGAAATATGTAATTTTTAGCTTCTTACTCAATCCTCCCATTTTTGTTATATCCTGTTCACCGCCCATTGCATGAATTACGCTTCCACTTCCGAGGAATAAAAGTGCTTTAAAAAAAGCGTGTGTCATTACATGAAAAACGGCTGCACTGTAGGCACCTACACCGAGCGCCATAAACATATAACCCAATTGACTTACGGTTGAATAAGCCAATACTTTTTTAATATCGTTTTGTTTAAGTGCAATAGTTGCAGCAAGAATAGCAGTAGCGGCACCTATATACGCAACTATATCCTGCGAAAAATGCGATAAAGAATATAACACATTACTGCGCGCAATCATATAGATGCCTGCAGTTACCATGGTTGCTGCATGTATTAATGCGGAAACTGGTGTAGGGCCCGCCATTGCATCGGGTAGCCAGGTATATAAAGGTATCTGCGCACTTTTTCCTGTTGCTCCAACAAATAACAATAATGTAATTCCTGTAATAACCGAAACGTTGGTTCCATTTGCTTTTGAAAAAATATCTCCAAAACTAACAGAGCCAAACTGATTGATCATCCAGAATACAGCAAGTAAAAAACCCAGGTCGCCAATCCTGTTCATTATAAATGCTTTCTTAGCAGCATTTGTATAATCATTGTTTTTGAACCAATAACCAATTAAAAGATATGAACAGAGCCCTACTCCTTCCCAACCAATAAACATAATAACATAGTTGGCACCCAATACCAGCAACAGCATTGAAAACACAAATAAATTAAGGAAGGAAAAATAGCGTGCAAAATGGTCGCTATTTTCTTCGTGCATATATGCTGTTGAGTACAGGTGAATGAGAAACCCTATGCCGGTAATAATAAGTAAAAAAAGAACCGATAGTTGATCAACCTGAAAAGCAAATGGAATAGACAGGCTTCCTACTTTTATAAAATCAAATAATTTAATAATTTCTGTATGGCCCTCTTTAACCTGTAAAAAAAGTAAAACGCTAATAAAAAAAGAACCTAGAATAGTACCACAACCGATAATGCCTGTCATTGCTTTCGACAAACTTTTTCGAAACAATCCATTTATAATAAATCCAATAAATGGAAGTAGTGGAACCAACCAAACAAATTCAAAAACTTTACTCATAAGTTACTCTTGCAAAAAATAATTCTAAAAAATACAATCAACCAATTTTCTTAACTGGCAAACGATTCATTAATGTTTCAGCCGGTTTAAAAAATTAATATCTACAGAATGAATATTCCGGTACATCATTACTATAATGGCAAGCCCCACACTTACTTCGGCTGCTGCCACTACCATTATGAAGAATACGAATAATTGTCCGTCAATTCCAGCGTTAGGATTGGTAGCCACTCCCGCCAGGTGATGCATTTTTGAAAAGGCAACTAATAACAAGTTAGCAGCATTCAACATCAGTTCAATGCACATAAATATTACAATCGCATTGCGCCTTGTTAAAACACCAACAATGCCTATACAAAACAAGGCAAGAGAGAGATAGATATAATATTCAATCTTCATAATAAAAGAATTTCCTCGTTTCGTTTGAGAAATGCAGCTTAATCACCTTTTTTTCCTATTACTACTGCGCCAACCATGGCACTTAAAAATAATACACTGCTTATTTCAAACGGAACTACATAATCTGTAAATAAAGCCCTTCCTAAATTACTGATAAGTCCAATGTCACCATCTTTAACCTGAGCAATTTTACCTTTAATTTCTGCATCGCGCAAAGCAGCAACCAGCACCAGCATCAAACATCCACCAGCTATAATACCTGCAAATTTTAACCACTTACTTTTTTGAGGCTCGCTATCTGCATTTAAATTCATTAGCATGATAACAAACAAAAATAAAACCATAATAGCACCTGCATAAACAATAACATTAACAGCAGCTAAAAATTGTGCATTTAAGAGAATATAATGTCCCGAAATTGTGAAAAAAGTAAGAATAAGGTATAAAACACTATGAATAGGTTTTTTTGAAAAAACCACCATCAAAGCACACAAAAGTGTAACAAAAGTCAAAAAGTAGAATAAATTTTGTATCATCGAATTTATAGAAATTTTAAAATGTTTAAGTTTCATATCGAATGTATCATACCCTTTAAGGTGTGATTTTTTGAATGTATCATAGACTTTAGTCTGTGAAATCACACCCTAAAGGGTATGATACATTCGAAGAAACTTTGCAACACTTTAAAATCTATATACCCAATGGTACAAAATTTATTCTACTTCTTGACTTTTATCACTTTATTATGTGCTTTAATGGTGGTTTTTGCAAAAAATCCTATTCATAGTG
>JANNEK010000352.1:0-2071 GCA_031378605.1 Chitinophagaceae bacterium
CAGCTTTATAACTTTATTCAAATTTAGTCCGGGCTGGACGTTTATTATTCAACATTTTGTTATAACTTGAATTCTGTATCTTTAATCGGCTTTTGTACCGGCTGGACGAATTCTATTTCCCCAACTGCTACAAAGCCCAGATCGTTGCCTGCAAGCCTATTGCGACAGTTCACACTTCGAAAGGTATTACTTTTATCAAGCTCAAAACAAATAAATTATCTAATATTGGTCAATGGCGAATAATGATATTTCCCGGAAGCTCAACACTCTTAAATCTATAGCTAGATTTGGGAAACATCAATTTATGAATTTGGGACCAGGTGCCATGATTAGAATGTTTGGCACAGGTAGAAATCTTGTATCTTTTATTGCAGTAAAATCTTTAAACGAGTTCGATAGTATAACGACCGAGCTTTATAAAACCAATCCTAAAATACCTGAAAATTACACGCTAAATACATTCCAATCTGAAATAGCAAACGTACTCGGGAAACTGCATAAAGAGAAACGTGATGCCACTAAAACTGACTGGGAAAATTTTATTGAAGACTTAATTAAAAAAACAAACATAACTGTTCATATCCTTGCCCCGATTTATGGCATCAAAATGGACAATCCTACAACCAAATTAGGCGACTTTATTATTTACAACCCTTTAAATATAAAACAAATACTAAAAACAGAATTCCCAACTATTTATAAAAGGCGAAATAGTAAAGCCCTTTCAAATAAAGATTATAAAATTGGAATTACTGTAACGGCAAAAGATATAGACAAATGCTATGAATTGGCTGACAGTTCATTTTCTTCATTTGAGAATACAGCTAATTTTATTACTGCAAATTTTCACAAAACCAATAGGATAGGCATATTCAATTATTCGTCTGCAAAAAATATTGACACCTTTATATTGGCTCCTGCAAAAGTGTACAAAACCACTAAAAGCATGGAGCTTTTCTCAACCGTACAAATTGATAATCCATATTATCAAGATGCGGAAAATGGAAATAAAATACTTTGGGAATGGATTACAAAGAAAGAAAATAAGCTCCAGCAAAAAATTATTGATGCTGTTGAATGGTGTGGAAGAGCTTCAGTTGAATCAGATGATTCAAAAGCAGTTTTGCAATACATAATTTCCATCGAAGCTCTATTGCATACCGAAGAAAGTTCGCCTATAAAGCCTTCCATAATAAGCCTATTATCTGATATGGTAGCTTTTTTGCTTGGTGATACTTATGAACAACGAATTTCTTATAAAAACTATGTTCGAGAACTTTACGATGTTCGTTCTGCTATATCGCATGGAGGTAGTAAGCTAAATGTGTCTACAATAAACTTACACACTGCTCTTATACTGTGCCATAAAATTATTAGAAAAGTAATAACTACTGAGCCATATAAAAGCTTTCAAACAAAGACGGGCTTATGCATTTGTCTAGGAAATCTTAAATATGGTAAGCCGACAAAAGAGTAAGTGTATAAAAGTCGAGTAGAGCGGGGACTAAGAATAGTCCCTACCCTCTCGCAGAACCGTACTTGAACCTCTCGACTCATACGGCTCTTCAGCATCACGTAGCGGTTCTCGCTAACAGGCAGACATGGACGCTCTTCCCTTTCGGTTGGCTAAAGCTGCCCTGATGCTGTGTATCCCTTCGCTCCATGTTGTTTCCAACACTTCATCACTACTACGGATACATCCGCCCCTGATGTAATTCCTCATTCTCTCAGGTAAGGGATTCGACAGTTCATTCGTCCATTCCTTACATACCCGGTGATTAAAGAACTCCTGAACAACATCAGGTTCTCCTGTTCCGGTTTCAAGCCTGTTGGTAAGTCTTGCCGCCTTAATGCCGCCAACCCCACAGCCAGCTATCAGTTCAACATCGCTGTGATTATCGTGCAGAGGCGCCACCCTGCACTTTTGATTGGATCTATCCATCTCGCCCAAAGCGGATGGGTTGTTTTCGACACTTCACCGGACGGTTCACTTCCGTTCAACTCTTACCAACTTACTGCGTTAAGACGTTCAGCACATTCCCTTGAAAGGTTTGCACCTCTTAACCGTTTG
>JANNEK010000386.1:0-9347 GCA_031378605.1 Chitinophagaceae bacterium
TGGGATAGTGCTGCTGGTTTTTTAATAGTTGAAGAGGCCGGAGGCAGGGTAACAGATTATTCAGGTGCCAACTATTCTCCCTACCAACCTAAAATTTTGGCAACAAATGGAAAGATTCACGAGGAAATGCTTCTCTGGATAAACAATAAACAATCCCTTTCGGCGGCTAAACAGGTATAAAATAATTAAATAGAGCTCCTAAGAATAACCAAATAAAAACAATAAGCGGAGACGATAGTTTGGTGAAAGTAAGTAATGCCCAGGTTCCAATAATTACTCCAATGTTTAAAATACTTAGTGTTTTAAATTCGGTAATTGAAATATCTTTCATCATATAAAAAACAGAGGCAATCATTATTCCTACTACAACTGCGTTAATTCCTTCCATTGCTCTATATACAACAACATACCTTTTTAAGTTATGCCAGATGGGGAAAAAAAACAGAACTAGTAACGCGCTTGGTAAAAATATAGCGACTGCCCCAATAATACATCCCAATATTTGCCATCCGGCATGCTTATCACTCATCGACATCCCGCCCATAAAGGCTGCCAAAGAAAATACCGGTCCGGGTATTGCCCTAACCATTCCCGCTCCGGTATAAAAATCATTTTTTTCTATGCTAACAACGCCCTCTCTTTTAAATTGGTTTTTTCTAATTACTCTTTCCGATTTTGGGCGCTCCACAAATTGCTCATACATCATGGGTATCAAAACCTGTCCTCCGCCAAAAACTAAACTTCCGAAACGGTAGGTATTTTCAAACAAGTTAATAGGACGCCTGTTTGCCAAATCATATTTTGTGGCTAATGAACTGCTAATTCCAGCAATTGCAAACACTATAGCAAACAGCCATATGTTTCCCCATTTTATCTTTTTGGAAGGAAGGCCTTGTTGCGGAATTCTTTTATCGCTTAAATTGGTAACAAACCCACCGGCTGCCATTAACAAAGGAAGTATCCAGGGCTGTTTAAATAATAAATAAGTTGCTGCAATACTTATAAGAAGTATTACCCGGGTAATAGTATTAATAATTGATAAACGAAACGATTTTGCGGCTGCATAAGCAAGAAATCCTACCGCCATTGGTTGAATGAAGTTAAAAATATTTGTTGACAAATGCCGCTGATCAATATATCTAAGCAGAAAAGAAAATGCTCCCATTAGAAAGCAGGCTGGGAAAATCCAAATAAGCAATGTTAATACGGCCAACGGAAAGCCCCCTCTTTTAAAACCGATTAGAGTGAGAATTTGAGTGGAAGAAGCCCCGGGCAAAAGCTGACAAAAAGAATTGTATTCCATCAACTCTTCCTGGCTAATGTCTTTTCTTTTTTGAACAAATGTTTTCATCATCATACCAAAATGGCCCTGCGGCCCACCAAAAGCGGTAATGCTATGAACAAAAACAGCTTTCAAAAATGGTATGTGACGAATCAGTACCATTCAAGAATGAATAAATTATTTTTCAAATTCACGACGTTTTATAATATCCGTTCTTTTCTATTTCTTCTCGTACATTTTCAGGGACCAGGTAGCGAATCGATTTTTCCTGTTGAATGTTATTACGGATTTGTGTAGCCGAAATTTCAAGCATCGGCGCTTTTACTTTAATAATTTCTGCTTCTTCATAGGGTATCAGCTCTGTAGTTCCGGGTCTGAGATAAACATATACCGGGTAGTTTTTTAGAATTTGTTTATAATTTTTCCAGCGTGAGATATTTTGAAAGCTATCGCTTCCCATGATAACAGAGAACAAATTATTTGGATATTTTTCCTGTAAATAGGTAAGCGTGTCAATGGTATACGATGGCCTGGGTAATTTAAATTCAATATCGATTGCTCTCATTCTTTTTTCCCCTTCCAGGGCAAGTTGCACCATGTAAAATCGGTGATACTCATTTAGCAAGGCGGATGAATGCTTAAGAGGATTTTGCGGAGAAACAACAAACCAAACCTGGGAGAGGTTATAATTAAATAAAATATGAGAAGCAATGATCAGGTGACCATGGTGAATCGGGTTAAAAGATCCAAAATAAAGCCCAATTTTCATTTAATCAATTGGTATTCAGTTGTTTATTTTCTTTCTTCAATAAAGATGCTTTCCGCTTCAGTAATTCTCAGACTAAGATTATACCCCGCAACAGTAATTGAAATTGGATCTCCAAGAGGTGCGATTTGTTCAACGCGTACGAACTCGCCAGGAACACAGCCCATTTCCATCAGCTTTAGAAACAGTTCATTATTTTCGAAAGATAAAATTTTACCGACGCTGCCAACCTTTAACTCAGATAATCTTTTCATATTGAAACGAATAACAAATGTAGCTTTGTAAACTATTATCTACATTACGATTCTCGGAAATGTCTCAGAAACAAGTATCAAAAGTACAATTCCATTACCAGCTAAAAGGATTCAATTTTCGGGAAAGAACCCGACTTAAAACCTTTATTTTAAAGTTGTTTAAGCAGGAAGGAAAGAGTCTTGATTCCATAACTTATATATTTTGCTCAGACGACTATCTTCTCTCAATAAATCAACAGTTTCTAAATCATGATTTCTACACAGATATCATAACATTCAATTTGTCAGAATCAGTTAATCTGAAAGGCGAAATTTATATTAGCCTGGAAAGAGTTTTAGATAATTCTCTTCAATACAATACAAGCCAAAAAGAAGAACTTCATCGAGTAATTTTTCATGGGGCTCTGCATTTGTGCGGTTACAATGATAAATCAAAGGCAGATAAAATAATAATGAGACGAAAAGAACAAGCCTACCTGAACTTATATTGGTGTTCATAAATGTTTCACGTGCCACTGTTTCGGAGTGAAACATTACTGGTCAACCTCCAAATTTTCTTAATACCTCTTGTTCTTCTAATATTTGCTCTATTGAAATTCCTGAGTTGAGTTGGTCGTACTCATAACTTGAAAAGGATGTTATACTCAAAATTTCTTTGGCGTGCTGCTTTACAAAATCCTCTCTAAGTACCCTGTTCATAACCTGAGATAATTCTATCGTTTCTATTTTCTTTACCATTGCTTCACACTGCACAACCCCAGATTTAGTATAAATGTTCTGAAAATAGGCTTTTGCACCCACGAGATCAACCTTATTTGATTTAAATTGCTGATGGATTATCGCAACTTGAATATTTGTAAAATTCCAACACAACTTAAGTTCTTCCTCTAAAGCAAAGTCAAAATAAATAACCGGGATAATATGTTCAAATTGCCAATTGGTTCCAAAATTTTGCCAGGTTGACTCTCCTTCAAACTGCAATTCAATCCAGTCTCGAAACCTTTCTATACTCAACCCAAAATATGGCGAATATAATGGGCTCTTATTTTTTTCCAACACATACCTTCGAAGTGCTATCTGCCACTTTCTTCTCTCGCGGGAATTTAATAGGGCTTCTGTCAATTCTGTTTGAGCTGTCCATCGCTTATTCTTCATAATTAAATATACACTTTTTGTTCCTGCAAGAAACAGTGGTACGTGAAACAAAAGAATATCACCAACGATCTCTCAAAGAGTTAAGTCGGTAAACTACCTTTGTCTCCTATGTTTCCAAAATACGATGTAATTGTAGTCGGTGCAGGCCATGCCGGTTGTGAAGCAGCAGCCGCGGCAGCAAATTTGGGTTCAAAAGTCTTGCTCATAACAATGAATATGCAGACTATTGCGCAAATGAGTTGTAATCCGGCTATGGGGGGAATTGCTAAAGGGCAAATTGTTAGAGAAATAGATGCATTAGGCGGGTATTCAGGAATTGTTACTGATTTAAGCATGATTCAATTTAGAATGCTTAATAAATCGAAAGGCCCTGCCATGTGGAGCCCAAGAGCACAAAACGATCGAATGCTTTTTGCGGCCAAATGGCGTGAATTACTCGAAAAAACACCCAATGTCGATTTCTACCAAGATATGGTTGGGTCGTTAATCATAAAAGATAATAGAGCACAGGGTGTTATTACCGGTTTGGGTCACCATATCTATTCAACTACTGTAGTGGTTACAAGTGGTACTTTTTTAAATGGCATTATCCATATCGGTGAAAAAAAATTCGGCGGTGGGAGAGTAGGTGAAAAAGCATCAACGGGCATAACGGAGCAGCTTGTTGGACTTGGCTTTGAAAGCAATAGGCTCAAAACCGGTACGCCTCCAAGAATAGATGGGAGAAGTCTTGATTATTCAAAAATGGAAGAACAATGTGGTGACCAAGAAATTACGGGCTTTTCTTATTTGGATATTCCTAAGCCAAAAACACAAAAAAGTTGTTGGATTGCTTATACCAACCAGGATGTGCATGATACATTAAAAACAGGGTTTGATAGGAGCCCGATGTTCACAGGTAGAATTGAAGGTGTTGGCCCACGTTACTGCCCAAGTATTGAGGATAAGATCAATCGATTTGCCGAAAGAGATCGCCATCAATTATTTATAGAACCTGAAGGATGGAACACCATCGAAATTTATGTAAACGGATTTTCGACCTCTTTACCTGAAGAGGTTCAATACGAAGCCCTTCGTAGAATAAGCGGATTTGAAAATGTTAGAGTGTTTCGTCCGGGCTATGCGATCGAATACGATTTTTTTCCCCCCACTCAATTAAATTATTCTTTAGAAACAAAACAAGTTTCTAATTTATTTTTTGCGGGACAAATAAACGGTACTACGGGTTATGAAGAAGCCGCCTGCCAGGGATTAATGGCAGGTATAAACGCTCATCAGAAGTCAATAGACAAACTACCATTTATATTAAAAAGAAGTGAGGCCTATATAGGAGTTTTAATAGACGATCTTATTAATAAAGGTACCGACGAACCCTATAGAATGTTTACTTCGAGAGCTGAATATAGAACCCTGTTACGCCAAGATAATGCTGACCTTCGTTTAACCGAAAAATGTTTTCAATTAGGTCTGGCGTCTGAAGAAAGAATGTTCAATGTACAATCTAAAAAAACTGGTGTAGAAAAAATAAAAAAAATACTTTCGGAAATTTCTATTGATCCAATCGAATCCATAAATTTTTTAGAGGCACTTAATACTACCGCTATAACTCAAAAACAAAAAGCTATCCAACTCTTACTTAGACCAAATATTTCATTGCCATTGCTGATGGAGTATTTTCCAGAAATAAAAAATACTCTTTCTTCTTTTAACAGAGACACTATTGAACAAGTTGAAACACAAATTAAATACGATACCTATATTGAAAAAGAAAAGGAACTTGTTGAACGGATGAGCCAATTAGATGAACTTAGTATTCCAGATAATTTTGATTACGATCGTATTTCTTCTTTGTCAACTGAAGCCTATCAAAAGTTCAAAAAAATAAAACCACGCACCTTAGGACAGGCGGGGCGAATTAGCGGAGTAAATCCAAGCGATATACAAATTCTCATGATTTATATGGGGCGATAAATTATAACCCATAACGGGCACTAATTTCTAACATCCTATTAATGGGAGTTCTTGCCGCTATTAATAATTCCTCTTTCATAGTTATTTCAGGTAACTCATACTTCATACACAAATACAACTTCTCTAGGGTGTTTAATTTCATGTAAGGGCAATCATTACAAGCACAATTATTTTCCGGAGGTCCCGGAATAAACGTTTTATCAGGTGATTCCTTTTGCATTTGATGCAATATACCTGCCTCTGTTGCCACTATATACTCTTTACTATTATCTGTTTGCGTAAACTTTAAAAGAGCCGTAGTAGAACCTATAAACTCTGCTATCCGTAAAATTGACTCTTCGCATTCTGGATGAGCAATTAGTTTAGCTTTTGGATGTCTTATCTTGAGTTTTACTATTTTTTCAAGACTAAATATTTCATGAACCATACAAGCCCCGTTCCAAAGAACCATTTCTCTACCAGTTTTTTTAACCAGATAAGCCCCTAAATTTTTATCTGGTGCAAAAATAATGGGTTGATCCAATGGTAAACTTTCAATAATTTTTTGAGCATTGCTTGAAGTACAAATAATATCACTCAGCGCTTTAATTTCGGCGGTACAGTTGATGTAAGAAATTACAATATGCCCTGGATATTTATCTTTAAATTTTTTAAATAATTCTTCCGGTGCACTATCTGCTAAAGAACAACCAGCATTCAAATCAGGAAGTAAAACCTTTTTTGTAGGGTTTAAAATTTTTGCAGTCTCCGCCATAAAGTGAACTCCGGCAAAAACGATGATAGCTGCTTTTGTTTTTTCAGCTTGCTGTGCCAATCCCAGACTATCTCCAATAAAATCTGCCACATCCTGAATATCGGGCTCCTGGTAATAGTGTGCGAGTAAGACTGCATTTTTTTCTTTTTTTAATTTTTCAATTTCATAAAACAAATCCAACGAACTATCTAATTCTACTTTCAGAAATCCAAACTTAGACAAATTTTTCGTTGCCTCAATAATGTGTATATCTGCCATAGTATTTATAATATAATAATTTATTTAAAATAATCTATTATTATTACCAGTGTTAATTAGTGGAAAACAAAAGCGTTTTATTAATTGGTAAAGTTAAAGTATTTAGTTTATCCACTTTTTTACTAACGTAGTTAACACATAATAATACCGGGTTTATTGATATTTCTGATAGTTATAAACAGCGTGTAAAAAAAGCGATGGGGACAAAAAGAAAAAGAAAATTGGTTTTATTACTGTTGATAAGGGATGGATAAATTATAGGATTTAAACAATAAGTTTGACTTGACTAAACCAATAATTAATTAGTAGCTAAATATCACCACAAAATAAAAAACAATCATAGGCCTTATCCACAAAATAAATATTTTATAACATTTTACCGGGGATACTAATTCCACAAAAGGTTTCACATAATTACCGACAGAAAAATTTAATAGCAGTACCTCTATTAATAATAAATAAAAAAATCGCTAAAATCCTTTATAGATAAGCAACACAGGTGATTTTGCACAATTTGTTCAGAACCTATTTTAACCCTATTTTTGCTACCCATTTTAAAAGAATTATAAAGATAAAGTATGTCTATTATTCAAACCCTCCGCGACAAAGCTGCATGGATTATGACTGCCGCTATTGCTTTTGCCCTCCTAGTTTTTGTAATAGAAGAAGGATTGCGAAATAAAAGCATTTTTGGAGGGTCTCAAACAGATCTTGGAAAAGTAAATGGTACATCCATAAAAAGAATTGACTTTGAGGAAAAGCTAAAAAAACTGGAAAACAGGTATACTCAAATGGGCTATCCAATGGACGAAAATACCCGCAATCAGCAGCGTGATCGCCTATGGAACGAATTGGTTGAAAATGCAGTACTCGATAAAGAATTTGACAAATTAGGATTAGAAGTAACCGATAAAGAACTAGGAGATTTTTTATATGGAGCAAATCCCCCACAAGATTTCGCCCAACGATTTACTGATCCGGCTACTGGTCGATTTGATGCGAATCAGGCATACCAGACCGTACAACAACTAAGAAAACAAAAAACCAGTGCTGACTATGCTTCATTTTTTGGAGAATATTTGCCAGCACTCATAAAGTTCAGAAAAAGAGAGAAATTAGAGGCGATGATGACAAATAGCGTTTATGCGCCGAAGTGGTTAATTGAAAAAACGTCAGCAGAAAATAGCCAGATTGCATCTATCTCTTACGTAACGGTACCTTATTATACAATTCCTGATTCTACCATTAAAATTACAGACGCCGAGATTTTAGATTATGTAAGTAAAAATAAAGCTCTTTTTAAACAGGAAAAAGAAGCTGGAATTGACTATGTATATTTTAATGCGGCCCCTAGTAAAGAGGACAGCGCGGCAATTTACCAACAATTATCAAACGCAAAAGATAGCTTTGTACGAACAAGCAACATTGAGCAGAGTCTTCAAAATGAAAATGGTCAGATTCCCTATTACGATAGTTATATAACAAGAAAAGAAATTAAGATTTCTAATATTGATACTATTTTAAAATCAGGTGTTGGCAATGTGTTTGGACCCTATCTTGATGGAGGCAGTTATGTTCTTTCCCGGGTAGTTAATGTTCGTCAAATTCCAGAGAATGTAAAAGTTCGTCATATACTCATTGCAACCCAACAACAAACGCAAACAGGAAAGTTTACTCAAATCAGGGATGAAACCGAAGCAAAAAGATTAGTGGACAGCATTGTATTGGCGATTAAAACGGGATCAAATTTTGATTCACTTTGTGCAAAGTTTTCAGATGATGGCACAAAGGATAAAGGTGGAATTTATGATAGCGTGGTTCCCGGGAAAATGGTTGCCACTTTTAATGATTTCATTTTTACAAATCCGATAGGCTCCAAGGGAATTGTAAAAACAGAATTTGGATTTCATTATATTGAAATACTATCTCAAAAAGGGTCTGCAGTAGGATATAAAATTGCTTATTTATCAAAGCCCATTTATACAAGCGATGAAACAGATAATAAAGCAAAAGGCCTGGCAGCTCAATTTGCGGCAGAGAGCAGAACAAAAAAACAATTTGAAGAAAACGCAAAGAAGCAGAAGATTGATATTTTTAATTCTGCAGAAATCAAACCACTTGACCCAACGATAAGAGGAGTTGGAATTGAAGGAAATGCACGCGAATTGGTTCGTTGGATTTTTACTGATGCAAAAATGGGCGAGGTTTCGGAACAATCCTTTGTAATTAGTAATGGAAAATTCTCTGTATATATGGTTCCTGTATTAACGCATTTATATGAAGAAGGAACAATGGGAGTAGAAAGAGCCAGGACAAATAGTGAGTTCAAAATTCGCCAGCAAAAAAAAGCATTGATGATTGCTGAAAAGATTGGTAGTGGAAATACCCTTGATTTGATAAGTAAGTCCGTTAATCAACCCATACAAAAAGCAGATAGCATATCCTTTGGAAATCCTCAGATAGGAAAAACAGGCTATGAACCCAAGGTTGCAGGAGCAGCGTTTAATAAAAATAATCAAACAAAAATTTCAGGATTAATTGCTGGCGAACTCGGAGCGTTTATTTTAAAAACAGAGTCATTAGGAGCCGTTCCAAATCCAGGCATGGATGTAAAGTCGCAACAATCGGCCCAACAACAACAATTGCGCATGGTTTCTCAGCGAGGGATTGTTGAAAATCTTAAAAAAGCGGCATCTATTAAAGACGATCGATATAAATATTTCTAGCGCAAAAAGGCAGTTAATAAAAAAAGTCCCGCCTGAAAAGGAGGGCACTGAAAAAGTCTCTGCTTTTTAGAGAGATGTTTAGTAGCGATTAAGTTAAAATCACTTTTAGCTTAATCGCTATTTTTATTTATGCATTTTTTTGAGGGAGAGAATTGGGTTAGCTATTACGCTCTATTTGCCT
>JANNEK010000395.1:0-2091 GCA_031378605.1 Chitinophagaceae bacterium
GCCTGATCTTCAATATTTCTTCTTTGCGTCATAGTGCCTTTGCGAGATTTTATTTTTTTTTGAGACAGCTTCAATTTCTTTATTAAAATCCACCACCTATTCTACCGATTAGCTCATGTAAAAACGGTACAGACTTGAACAATATTCCAACTTCATCAATTAGTAAATCAAATAGGAACGTTGTTTCTATTTTGATTGTGAGTATGTTTATTATTGTAGCAACGATAATGATTCAAGATTTTTTACGCGCAATTATTAATGATGCTGCTTTCTATTTTTCAGAATCATTTATATTCAGTTCGTTTTGGTGGATATTCGTTCCTTTTATTTTTGGTCAATATTTTTTTATTACCCGTATTCCTAAAAAGCAGTGGATTCATCTCTTGTTGATTATTCTAACACCAATTATTCTCCACCTTTTTATTTTTCCTTTGCTGGTGTGGGTAGTTTCGTATTTATTTTACTATCATACCTACTCCTTTCACCAAACATTCAATTATGGTTTATCGGAACACCTTTCAATGTTGATATTATTTTACTCTATTCCTGTGTTCAGTTATTCGTTTCTTACAAAAAATAAAAAAGCAAATGAGATCATTACACAACAATTTATAAATAGTATCTTAATCGCTGATGGGAATAAAAAACTTACGATCACTGTTTCAGAAATTCTTTACTTTTCGGCAAGCTCGCCTTATATAACTATCTATCTTGAAAACAAAAAATATTTACTTTCTGAAACGTTGAAATCAATTTCATTGAAATTAAATCCGGCACAATTTATCAGGGTGCATAAATCAACCATCGTAAATATTAATTGGGTTGATTCTTATACCACCAGACTTAATGGTGATTACGACCTCTGCTTGAAAAACGGAGAAAGGCTGCGGGTTAGCAGGAACTTTGCTGTTGATTTTAAAAAATTATTCAACAATACTCATCATCTTGCAACAAAATAATCTCCTCATACCCTATCCAGGTTTATTTATTGCCGATCAGCATTGAAATTTGCAGTAAAATAGCAGCAATGTATACCAAAGCCAATTTTATTTTCGGAGTACTGATTTGTATATTACTATCCAATTGTAATGGACAGGTAAGACAGCCATCCTCCAATATTAAAAGAGAACAGGATAAAAGTCAACTGGTTGGTGGCCCTTTTGAAAATGGCGAATTTATGTATATAGGTATGCCAGAAAAAATAAATGCCATTGATACCAGTACTGGCTGGACACAAAACGGTCAAAAACTTTTAATTACCGGAACCATTTATAAGTTGGATGGAAAAACACCGGCTCCCAACGTTATTCTTTACTATTATCACACAGATATTAATGGAGTGTATGCAAATAAACAAGGGTTGGACGCACGAGTAGTACGGCACGGTTATATTCGCGGCTGGGTAAAATCGGATACCAATGGTAAGTACTCCATTTATACTGTTCGACCTGCCCCCTATCCCAATACTAATATTGAGGCACACATTCATCCTTCTATCAAAGAGCCAACCATTGATAAAGAATATTATATTGATGAGTTTGTATTTGATGACGATGAATTGCTCACCGGAGAAAAAAGAAAGAAACTGCAGAATCGTGGCGGCAGTGGAATTTTAAGGTTGTTTAAAAAAGGCGACCTGCAAATTGCGGAACACAATATTATTTTAGGGCTTACTATTCCGAACTATCCTGAAACTATAAAAACTGCAACGCAATCTGGGCTTGCAATTGGTGAAGATCAACCATCCTTTATTCCTTTTCATGCGTATGGTCCTGATAAAGGAACAAGAACTTGCCCGGTTTGTAAATACGGGCGTTATCATGGTATTGTTTATTTTGTTGGAAACAATCCCGATTGGGTTGATATAAAAAAATGGCTAACTTTTTTAGAGCAGCAAAGCGTTGCCAGAAGTAAATATTTGAAGGCTTATTTTGTTTATGGCAATAATATTGATTATAGTAAAGTCGAACGACAAACAACGCTTGAAAAAATAGGGAATGAATTAAATTTAAAAAATATTGCGTTGACGTTTGTTCCTTCTTTTACCGACACGGAAAGTGAAGCAACCCTCAATAAGATTAACCCAAGTGT
>JANNEK010000404.1:0-3774 GCA_031378605.1 Chitinophagaceae bacterium
GTGGAATGGAGGCAGAAGCCCTTTTAACCTGGAGTATGGAAAACTGATGATGTGGTATTTTTTAATGAGTGATGCATTCACCTTTGGAGCTTTTTTGATTTCCTATGGAACGGTTCGGATGAGCAGTAATGGATGGCCCGACCCAAACCACGTATTTCAATCGGCCCCTTTCATTGATGGTGGCGCCCCGCTGGTGTTCGTGAGCTTGATGACTTTTATTTTGATCGTGAGTTCAGTAACAATGGTGTTGGCTGTTCATGAAGGACACAATATGAATCGCAAAGGAGTAGTAAAGTGGTTGATATGGACAATTATTGGTGGCCTTGCTTTTCTTGGTTGTCAGGCCTGGGAGTGGACGCATCTTTATCATGATGGAGCATGGTGGGGTAAAATACCAGTATATGAGGGAAGCCATTTTTTAAATGCAGACGGATCCGTTCCCTCAACAAATTTTTCTAATTTCTTTTTTACAATAACCGGGTTTCATGGTTTTCACGTTTTCTCTGGAGTAATTATTAATGTTATTATGCTTATCATGGCGATGAATGGTGCATTTGACCGTAAAGGACATTATTTAATGATTGAGAAAGCAGGATTGTACTGGCACTTTGTGGACCTGGTTTGGGTATTTGTATTTCTTTGCTTTTATCTATTGTAGTTTTTAATTGCGTACTTTAATTTTATACTTTTTTTATATGGAAAATCAACACATAGACCCACCAGAAATAACTTTTCATGCAGATCATGGTGATTCGAAAATGGTGGTGAGAAAAGTTTTGCGTACAACCGCTCTGCTTAGTGTGATCACACTTATTGAACTAGCCTTTGGATACTGGATCTTTTTTCTTCATAAAGATCCTGATTTTAACAGGAGTCTTGTTTTAGCCATCAAAGGAGTTATTGTGATCCTTTCGTTGGCAAAAGCCTTCTACATCGTTTCCATCTTCATGCATTTGGGAGATGAAATACGGAATATGATTATGACAATAATTGTTCCTTTATTATTGTTTGTATGGTTTATTGCTGCGTTTATGTGGGATGGAAATTCTTATAAAAACTTACGTAATAATTACGACCCTCACCATAAGGAGCAAGTAAAAGAAAAGCCAACCAACAAAAAACCAGCAGAAGAACATGAAGAGGGCCAAAAGCCAGGAGCGATTCACTAATGAATATAGAATTAATACAAACTATAACCATCCTATTTTAATTGGATGGTTTTTTTCTTACTAATCAACCGTATTGCAACCTTCAGTACAATACCTTTATGATTCAAAATAATTTTGTGAGATCAAAAGTATTATTGGCCTTTGGAATCGTTCTATTGCTGCCTGTGCTTAGTTATTTACTCGTTAAAGGATATAGTGATGACGCGGTTCAGATGCCTCCACGGTATTATGCTGATACAATAGTTAACAAGATAGTAGATGGTAAGAACATAGCCGATACCTTATGGCACCAGGTAAAAGATATTAGTCTTACAAACCAATTGGGCGATGTTATTTCCCTCAGCAGTATTTCAAATAAAGTTGTTGTGGTAAATTTTTTCTTTACACGTTGTCCAAGTATTTGTCCGGGTATGACTAAAAGCATGAAGCGTATGCAGGATATGATGAAATCACCGAACGACCGCATTAAAGAAATAGACACCTCATTAGTACATTTTTTATCGATCAGTATTGATCCGGATCGTGATTCTCCTACTGTACTAAAACAATATGCCGATAAATATGGCGTGGATCATACACGTTGGTGGATGGTTACTGGTAATAAACAAATGATTTATGATTTTGGAATTCAGGAATTAAAATTAGGAATTATAGATGGAAATGGAAAGGATACCTTATTCGACCATTCACCAAAATTTGTATTGCTTGATAAAGATCGTGTGGTAAGGGGGTATTATAATGGGTTGGATTCAGCACAAATTCTAAAACTTACACAGGATATTGTTTTTCTTTCCCTTGAAAGAGATAAGAAAAAGCCATCTGTTATAATTCGCCAATTAAAAAACTTATGGCCATTGTTTGTTGTTATAATTATTGCCGTACTCTTTTTTGTCATCACCAGTATCAGAGCTAATAATAAATACAAGGTTTAAGTATGCTGAAAGCAGTAATAAAAAAGAATGATAAAAATGCCCGTTGGATTATTGGAATTTTTTCATTCGTAGTTTTTGCCGTTATTGTATCACTGGGAAAAATAAAATCAGGTATACAGGTAAATTTTGATGCGCATATTTTTGCGCGAATCAATGCTGTTGTTAATTCGATGGTAGCAATATTGCTGGTAATTGCCCTGATGGCTGTAAAGCAAAAAAAATATCTTTTACATAAACGAATTATGTTTACGGCAATGTTTCTCTCTATTATTTTTCTCCTTTCCTATATTGCACATCATTTGCTAACCGGCGATACCAGGTTTGGTGGCGAAGGAGCTATCCGTTACTTCTACTTTTTTATTTTAAGTACTCATATTATTTTAGCAGCCATCATTCTTCCCTTTATTTTATTTACTGCTTATAGGGCATTAATTGCCGAATGGCCCGGCCATCGAAAGCTGGCAAAAATTACCTGGCCCATCTGGTTTTATGTAGCTGTAACCGGAGTTATTGTTTATTTTATGATCAGCCCTTATTATGGTTAATATAGAGACTCATTGTCTAATTAATAACGATCTTAATATAAAATTTACCACAGGTTTTCTAGTAATTAAAAAACTGCATATCTGTACGTGTACGAAAAGCTAAACCTCCAGCACCATCGCTAAGATAATTCAATGCATACCCTTTTTCAAACCAGATGGTAGATGGGGGGTCTGCCAGTTTTCCTTTTTTTACGCCTCCCCGATCTGGCAAATAATAACGCAAAAGCTTTTTGGCTTTGAGGTCGTATTCTATAATTAAAGAATTATAAGCAAACATACCAGTTCGTGTACTACTAATAATAATCACTTTATCTCCATGTATTTGAAAAAAAGAATATGCTCCGGAAGACCCAGATATTTTAAGATTTTTCGGTATTACCTGCTGATCGATAATTTAAAGATTTTTGTTGTAAATAGTAAGGATACCATCTCCAGTATTAGTGGAAGTACCACGAGAAGAGCCTCCAGCACCACCAGAGTATCCCGTATTTGTGTTCTGAACTTCTTTAAAACTTACAAGCATATCTCCATATTCCTGTGCACCTGTCCAGTCAAATGTTTCCCATTCCGAACGGGTAGGTTTAGGCATATCATCATTAAGCCGAACATGTTTATCTGTTAATGAACGCGCATAAGCTTTGTTCACCAGCTCAGTATTATTTATAGTGGTATTATCGCGAAGATTTACCCGATAAATAGCAAATGATCTGTCTTTGTCTTCGTTATCATATTTAAGCAAGATGTATACCTGATCAGCATCCTGGCGAGATAAAGAAAATTCAACATCATAAGTTGATCTTTTTCTCAGGTCGAAGTTCATGGTTTTGTATCGGATTTCTTTAGTGAAGGTTTTATCAATTTGTTGAATGCCCACCGCACCATCCTCTTCTTTATAAAATATGATGACTTCACCATTGACGTTCATATCCATACTAAAAAACCCCAATGCTTTTTTGCAAGGGAGATCAATTGTTTTTATGGGGTTAAGATTTTCGTCAAGACTTATTAGTTCCATTTTGGTTGTTTCCAAAATCTGTCGCTTGTATTTGTCCATCCCTATTCCAAAAAAAGCCACTTTGATTTTCTTTTCTAAAGCTGTATGACGCAGTGCCAGATAAAATTCTTCGG